>CAZSBW010000001.1:0-33708 GCA_964604815.1 uncultured Salinivenus sp.
CCATTCATACAACGCCCGGTGCTTCACGGCGTCGCCAAAAATACAGAGGCCCGCGTTGAAGACGGCGAGGCTCACCGTGCCGAGCGCCACCCACTTCCAGGTCGAGGCGGTCTCGGACTTCAGAATGGTGGACTGGCCGATGAGGCTCGCGCCGAACCCAACAGTCACGAGGCCGAGGGGGGCGAGCCGCTTCCATTTCTGATAGTGCTCGGCGGCCGTGTCAGGGTCGAGATCGGTGCGCGTAGCGGTAGTCATGACAGTTGGGGAAACAGAATGTGATCGTCGAACGAGATTCGCCCCTGTGCAAAACGGGTGCTTCGTCGTTCAGATTCGCCCCCTCCGCCCCCAATGCATCGGCGGCCGCGCAGTACTGGCCGGATGTCTGTCCCGAGGTGCGGTTGAGGGGCAGTTTCCTGTTCCGATTCGCCGGTGTGGGACCGATGCTTTATCCCCGAACGTGGGAGAGAACACGCTCGCCTACATTTCTTCGTCCTCAAACAGCACCGTGACGCTGGGAAGAAGGTCGCCCTCGCGCGCCAGTGTGAGGACTGCACTGGCCGCCACCTCCGGAATCTCGTACGTGCCGTACACGGTACTCTCAGTGGCCAGCGCGTAGGCCACATCCACTTCTTCTTCCAGTTCCGGTGGGTCCTCCCATGCCGTGGCCTCCTCGATCATGTAGGACCCGTCGTCGGGCATAAAGGACACGATGTACATCTCCCGCTCCGTCCCGGGATCGATGAGGCTGACGCTGCCCACGAGCCCGTACTCCAGGTCGTAGAACAGCGATTCGGCGAGGAGGCGGTGCGTGAAGTTTTCCAGGTCGAAGTCGGCCATAGGAGGGGAATGGAACCAACAGGGAAGAACATCGCACTACAAGCGTAACGGATGTGCGGTACGGGATCCACCCGGCACCGATGCGCCGGGATCTCTACACAATCGTTTCACCGAGTCCCCCTCTCCATGGAAGTGTACTGTCCGAAGTGCGAATGGGAGCCGCCGCCCAGTGCCCGATGGACCTGCGAGTGCGGGCATTCCTGGCACACATTTGACACACAGGGACAGTGTCCGGAGTGCGGCAAGGTGTGGCGCGAGACGCAGTGTCATCAGTGCCATGAATGGTCGCCCCATCACGACTGGTACCACGACCTGCCGCCCGTAGACGTAGACGACATTACGAAGGGCAAAGAAGCCCCAGCCGAGTGATCGTCCCTTCCTGCTTGGTCCTTTCCGCTTCCTTCGAACCCTCTTCTCGGGCCAGCCCCGCCGCCCCACACATGCCCTTTCTCCATCCCGTCCGGCCCGTTTCCGTGCTTATCTGCCTGTTTCTGGCCGTCGGCCCGGTTTGTGCACAAACGCCCCTTCGCAACTACACCGATCACGAGGTCGGGCCGTCGTCGATTACGGTGTGGGCCGACACGTCCGGCCTTCGCCTCACGTGGTACCGCAGCGACGTGGTGGAGGTGGAACTGCTACCGAGCCGGTCCACGACGCACGACTCCTCGCTCGTCGTCGCTCGGAAGTCCGAAGGCGTGCCCGTAAACGTGTGGGCTACGCCGGGGGCTCTTCATGCGTCCACGAGGGGCATCACGGCTCACGTCCAGAAAGAGCCCGTGCGCCTTCAGTTGACGGATGCGAGCGGACAGTCGCTTCTTGAAGAGCCGGCGTCGGCGGGGTTTACCGCTTCGAGCACTACGCGCACGGCCCAGTTTGAGCTGCCCTCGCAGACACACTTCTACGGCACCGGCGAGCGGGGCATTGGAATCGACCTGCGCGGCGAGCGCTTCCGCAACGACAACCAGCAGCACTACGGCTACAATGGTGTGCTGCCCACCATGAACATCAACGTTCCCCTTCTCCTCACCTCGGAGGGATACGCTCTTCTCTTCGACACGCCGTACCCCGGCACGTTCGACCTCGGCGCTCAGAATCCGTCGACGTTTTCGTATGAGGCCGACGGCGGCGAACTGTCCTATTTCGTTCTCGCAGGGGAATCGATCCCCGAACAGCTTGACGGTTACACCTGGCTCACGGGCCGTCCGCCCATGCCGCCCAAGTGGGCGCTGGGCTACCTGCAATCGAAGTACGGCTACCGCTCGGCGGACGCGGCGCGCGACGTGGCCAATCGCCTCCGAGACGAAGACATTCCGGCGGACGGCCTCATCCTCGACCTGTACTGGTTCGAAAACATGGGTGACCTGTCCTGGGACAATAGTTCCTTCCCGGATCCGTCGGGCATGATTGACGACCTCGAAGCGAACGGCATCAAGACCATCGTCATCAGCGAACCCTACTTTGCCGAGACCTCGGACTGGTTCTCGGCGATGATCGAGGACGGAGCGCCCCGCCCCGCACAGACCGGCGGCGGCGAGCCCTATCGGCTGCAGGGCTGGTGGTCGTGCGGCTGCGACGCGGTGCTGGCGGACATGACGCACGGCCCCACACAGGACTGGTGGACGGAGCGGTACGCCGACATTATGGATGCGGGCGTGCATGGATTCTGGACGGACCTGGGCGAGCCGGAGGCGCACCCGCCCAGCATGCAGCACGTGGGCGGCTCCGCCGACGCCGTCCACAACGTCTACAACCTGCTGTGGGCCCGCACGGTACACGAGACGTTTTCCGAGCAGCGTCCCAACCGGCGGGTCGTGAACCTCACCCGGTCCGGCTACGCGGGGATTCAGCGCTACGGCGTGTTCACGTGGTCGGGAGACGTAAACCGCTCGTTCACAGGGCTGTCGGTGCAGCCCACCATTATGCTTAACAGCAGCCTCTCGGGACTCTATTACCACAGCTCCGACCTCGGCGGCTTCACGGGAGAAGGCTCCTCGGAGCTCTACGCCCGCTGGATGCAGATGGGGGCGCTCACCCCGGTGGCCCGCCCGCATGGGGTGGACAATGAGCCCACCGAACCGTGGGGATTTGGCAGCGAGGCGCTCTCGATCAGTCGAAAATACGTGAAGCTGCGCTATCGCCTGCTTCCCTATCTCTACACGATGGCGTATCGAGCGCACGACCGGGGCATGCCCATCGTCCGCCCGCTCTTTTTCGAAAATCCCGATGCGGACCGGCTTTCGGGGCGGGACGACGCGTACCTTTTTGGCGATTCGTTTCTCGTGGCGCCGGTGGTGGAACGCGGAAAGCGAAGCAAGGAGGTGCCTCTTCCCTCCGGCTCCTGGGTCAACTACTGGACGGACGAGTCCGTGTCGGGTCGGCAGACGATCACCGTCGATGCGCCGCTCGACCGCCTTCCCCTGTTCGTAAAGCAAGGCGCAATCATCCCCATGCGCCCCACGGCCCCCGACTACGTGGGCCGCTCCGTGGCCGACACCCTCGAACTCGCCGTCTATCCCAGCGAAGACGGCGGCCGGTTTACCCTCTACGAGGACGACGGGTACACGCAGGCGTACGCGCAGAGCAACTACGCCCTCACGTCGTTCGAGCAGAAGAAGGAGGCGCGAGACGAGGGAGCGCGGTACACGGTTGCGCTCGGTCCCACGCGCGGCTCCTTCGAGGGCCGGCCGACCGAGCGCGTCTATCACACCGTGCTGCACCGCGTGGCGGACCCGCCGAGCCACGTGACGCTCGACGGACGCATCCTCGCCGACCGGGAGACGCCGACCGCTCTGCGCGATCAGGGCTCGGGGTATGCCTACGACGCCGAGGCGGAGCGCCTGCACATGCGCGCAGCAGTGGCGGACCGGCGGCCGCACGAGTTGCAGGCCTACACGGGCGACGGGCCGATTGCTGTGCAGGCCGCTGCGGTGGGAGCCGACACCACTGTGGTCTTTGGCGAGGCAGGACTGGGACTCACCTTCAACGGCGTTGCGGCTGCCGACACCGTGTCCGTTTCGAAGTACGGCACGCCTCCGACGAACGTCGGCAATCTCGCGGAGGACAATGTGGCCTCGTACCGCTTCGTCGTGTCGGCCGGCGACGCGCTCCGCTTCGACTCCGCAACGGTCGACATTGGTGTTCGCTCGGTTGGGGACCTTGGCGCCCCCACCAACGTCACCGTCTACACCCGAGAGCAGCCGGGTGCGGGCCCCTTTGCCGCTCTCCCAACCCGCGTTGACGACAACGGCACGCCCGGCGACGCGTCCGACGACACGCTCTCGGTCACGACAACCTCCTTCAGCGAGTTCATCCTGGTGAGCGAGTCCGGATCTCCGTCCCTGGAGTTGGAGGCCTTCGACGCAACGGTTGAAGAGGCGGCGGTCCGCCTCACGTGGCGGCCCCTGTACGACGCTCGCAACGCCACCTTTCACGTCCAGCGTCGGGTCGCCGCCCGAACGGCGCGCCCCGACGCCCAGACGAACCGCCGAGCCGCTTCCGCGGAGTGGGAGCGCGTGGGGCAACTCGACGGCACCGACACAATCGAGCCGGGCGCGTACCGCTTCGTGGACGAGCCGCTTCCCGAAGACGTCGACTCGCTGTCCTACCGTCTGAAGCAGACGAACGCGAACGACGTCATCTCCTACTCCACGCCGATCACCATTCAGCGCCCGGTTGAGCGCGTGCAGCTTCGCCCGCCTGCGCCCAATCCGGTACGCCGGCGGGTGAGTGTCCACTACGCCGTTCCAGAAGGGCAGGACGCAACCCTTCGCCTCTACGACGTGCTCGGGCGACAGGTCAAGACCCTTCCCGTCAGCGTCGGGGAAAACGGAGAGCGACGAACGATCCAGCTGGACCTCTCGGACGTGGCCAGCGGGGCGTACTTCCTGCGCCTCCGCACCGAAACCGCAGTAGAAACCCGTCGGGTAACGGTCGTCCAGTAGCAGAATACCGCGTCGGGCTATGCCAAGACGCTTTCATCGTCCACGTAGTCGCGGAGGAAGGAGCGAGCTTGTTCGCCCTCGATTTCTGTCGTCTCGGCGCCGAACAGATCGGCCACGTGGCGGACGACCGGGACGCGAACGGCGTCCACGTCCACCTCCTCCACGCCTTCGGCAGCCAGCGAGGTGACGCCCCGATCGTTGATGCCGCAGGGCACGATGTGGTCGAAGTAGTGGAGGTTGGTCGTCACGTTGAACGCAAAGCCGTGCATCGTCACCCAGCGGCTGCAGCGCACGCCCATCGCACAGATTTTACGCTCCAGCCCCCGCTCGTCGGGACCAATCCAGACGCCGGTGCGGCCGTCCACGCGGGAGCCCGCCACGCCGTGCTCGGCACAGGTGCGAATGATGACCTCTTCGAGGGTGCGCAGGTACCGGCCCAGGTCGGTGAAGAAGCGGTCGAGGTCGAAGAGCGGATAGCCCACAAGCTGGCCGGGGCCGTGGAACGTGACGTCCCCGCCCCGCCCAATGCGGTGGAACGTGGCCCCCATCGCCTCGAGAGCCGTCTCCGACACCAGCAGGTTGTCGGCATCTCCGCTTTTGCCCAGCGTGTAGACGGGCGGATGCTCCAGCAGGAGCAACACGTGGGGCGGCCGGTTCGCCGAATCGGCGCGACTCGGAGCATCGGCAGCGGCGGGCGACGGTGCGCGCTTGGCCGCGACGAGGCGCTCCTGCACCTGTTCCTGCAGGGCCCACGCCGCCTCGTAGCCGATGCGGCCGAGGTGACACACGACGAGCTCTTTGGAGGAGGGCATACGCCAGACGGGGCTAAGCGTGACGATTGCAGGTCGGGGACGCCCGTTTGCTTCATTTCGTTCTGAACGGCTCGCAGGCACCGGGGTTGGCCCGAAGTTATTCGGTGTCGAGGCGCTCAAAAACCAAGACAGTCACCTAATTCTGCGAGAAGCTAACGGTCAGGTTGAAAGTTCCGTTCACGTTCGTGTAGGAGGACTGGGCCGTGTTGTTGCCACTGAATTTTTCGTACGTAAGGCTGAAATCCGCCGTTACGCGATCACTGACAGAGTACGAGATTTTCGGAGACACGGTAAGACGAGTCGTCTTCCGAAGGTCCACGTTGTCCCCTTTCAGGGCGTCGGCGGGATCGTAGTCAAAGTTGGCGTTTGCGGCCTCCTGGAGGGCTGAGTTTAGGTTGTACGTTCGTTCGTCGCTCACGGAACGGGTAAAGCTGACCTCGATTCGAATTCGGTTCTCGATGCGTGGAAAGAAGGGGAGGCTGAGGCCGCGCTTACTGTAGGAAACCCGTCCGGAGAACTCGCCGGTTTTCTTCTCCCGAACGCCGTCGACCCCCCGCAGCGCCGTGGTGGTACTTTGGTTCCACTGGAGGCTCGTCTGCAGGTCCCAGGGCCACGTAATGTCCACCCCAATCAGGGGTTGGAACTGCGCCTGGATCTGGGCCGACTGTGGTTTGAAGTCGGCCTCCACGCGCTGGAACGTTTGTCCCACCGCGGTCACACTGGTCGTGTCGCCTGCCCGCGAATTGGAGTCGAAGTTCGTGTCGTACGTTGCGTTGTAGCCGTGATTGAGCGAGACATTTTCGGTTACGCGCTTGATCAGGGGCCAGTCGGAGAGCCCCGAGTAGCGCACGGTCCATCCCGGCAGTGGAAGGGGAGTAAAGCCGTGCCCGCCAACGGTGAGGCCGCTGGTTAGATAGGCGTCGCGGAAGTCGGCCGTGACGGACGGCTTGGTGAGGGGCACCTGTCGTTCGGCCAGGCTTTGCCCGGGCGTCGCGGCGGCGCTCTCAAGGGTCGCGAGCTGGCGCTCGAAGAACGCTTTGTAAGACCCGAAGGCCCAAATCGACGCACTCGTGTTGCCGCTCTCTCGCCGAACGCGCTCGACTGAGGAGGGGGCGTTGTCTGCGTTTGCGGGCGGTCCGTTTTCTGAACGAGGGCGCTGGAACTCAATCTGGGGCTGGTTTTGCCACGATACGCTCCAGTTTAGGTCAATATTGAGCGACGAGCTCGGGGTCAGTGCCGTTCGGGCGTCGAATTGGTGCTGGTTGGTGAGGTTGTCCGTGACGTTCTGGCCTTCCGGGAAGACGCGTTTGCTCTCCGGATCGATCGACCGTTGAAGTCCGAGGCGATATCCAAGGGGGGCGCCGTCGCCCCGGAGCGCGTCGAGAAGGCTGTAGCTGGTATTCACGTCCGTAATTCGCCCGGCTGTGGTGTCCCGGACTGGGCGGCCCACGTTGCTGGATCGGGCGCTCTGCTTGCCGTTGTAGTTGATTGTGATGTCGTCGATGTCCATAACGGTGAGGGCCAGACGGCGAAGTACGCCGACGGGGCTTGGAAGAGGCACGTCGTCCCAGCTCACCCCGCCCCCTGATGCCTCGTCCTCGTCTGATTGTGAGTCGGCGTCCCCACTCTGACCCTCTGGTTCCGAGGACGCTCCGCTCCGTCCGTCGTCGGTGTCCTGCTGGGCCTCGCGCTGAGCCTGCTTCATGCGCTCAAAGAAGCCGAACCGTTCCCAGACCTTGTTCGGCTTCAGACTCACGCCGGTTCGCAGCGTTACGTTGTTCTGGACGCTTGCGCCCTGTAGGCTGCCCTTCGATCCGTTTTGCCAGTTGAACGAGGCCTGGTACGAGATGTCCTGCAGGTCCACCCAGTTTAGCCACTTCCGGTCGGTAATGCCGAGGCGCAGCGTGGACGAAAAGCGCTGCTGATAGCTTTCGGTGCGCGGGCTGGCGTCGCCCAGGAACACGGAGCGAAGAACCTCTCCCTCCGACTTCGTGCGGAGCCGCTCCTCGACGAACACCGTCGTGCCCAGGGCATCGCGGAGGCTGTCGGCCGTGACGTCGTCCGGAAGATCGATGAAGCTCTGCGGGTTCCGAAAGAAGGCGCTCGTGTCAACGTCCGTGAGTTCGGTTCTCCCGACGACCGACCCTTCGCCGAAAATGAGATTCTGTTGGGTGCGCCCCGAGAGGTCATTGAGGGTTTGCTGCGTGTTTGAGTCGTAACCGAGACTCAGAAAGCTGAAGGGATCGTACTGCAGGCTGAAGGTGCGGTTGTGCGAGAAATTCTGGTTTTCCCGAAACGGCTTGGCGATGCGAGGCGGCTGCCTGTTTTCCGACGAGGGCTGGATTCGCGTGGGTCGGTCCCGTTTGGTGGTGACCCCTCGATCGGCGCTGGCCGAAAAGGACAGCGAGGTCGGCACGTAGTTGAACTCAATGTCGCCCAGACCACCCAGGACCGGCACGTCGGGGAAAAAGCCGAGCGGGGTCACCGTGCGAGCCTGGCCGAAGTTGAGCTGATAGTCGAACGATCCGGACCAGCGCCACTTCTCATCGACCACAAGTTGCGGACTTCGAGCCGTCCGAGTGAGGTAAGAAAAGTTCAACGAACTCGCGTCGACCGTTTTTTCCATCCACCAGGACTCCGACCCGCTCTTTGACAGGTTGGCCGTCACGGTGCGCTGGAGACTGTACGACTGCGACGCCCGCTTTACGCTGTCCTTGAGCGTCTCGCGAATCTGATCCGGCGACTGGTCGGAATACTGGTCGCCGAAACGGGTGCGGAGGGTGTCCGTCGGAATGATGTCGAACTGGTCCTGCACCTCCTGGACGCGCACGTCGCCGCGCTGGGGGTCGAACCGCGGCTCGTTGAGGTTGGATTGCACCTGCATTGTCACGGGAATATTCCAACCCTGTCGCTTGGGCAAAAGAGCGTCGAGATTCACTTCGGCGCGGGCGCTCCAGCTCGTATTGTCGGACTGTTTGCGCTCGTCGAGCGTGCTCGACAACGACCCAAAGCCGTCGGTTTTGCGCTGAAAGCTGCCCTGCAGGGTGGCAAGGTCGGCCAGGCTTACGTTGGCGCTGCTGGTGGTGGCCCATCCATTTCGCTCGTCGTATCCACTCACGCGGAGCTCGTTGACCCAGAGCTCCACGTTCTGCAGTTCTTCAGGCGTCTCCTCCGCGTGACGGAGACCAATGGCGATCGTGTTAATCTGATTGAGGGAGGGGGTGCCCCGAATTTTTAGCGTCGTGCCGTCCGGCGCAAACTCGGTGACGTTCAGATCCACCTCGTTGCTCGTAAACGTGCTATCGAGCGGAAAGCCGAACTGGGTGCGCGCCGTTTTGAGCTGCGACAGGGCACTGAGGACCAGGTTCATCTCATTCTCCTCGAGCCAGGGCGTCCTTACCCCCTCTGTGCCCGGCACGTTGCTCGGTTTGAGGGGCTGCTCGTACTCGTAGTAGTTATCGGTCTCACTGGAGCCGAGCCGAACGAACATGCGCAGGTTCTTGCGAATGTTCTCCTTTTCCTGCGGGTTGTTCGAGGACCCGTGCACGTGGGTGTACATCCGCAGGTTCGAATACTTGAGGAGGTCGATCCCCTGCTGGAAGGTTTTGAAGACGCCGCGCTGCTGGCCGGGCTCGAGCTTATCGACGTTGAGGAGGAGAGACTGCTCTCGATTTTGCTGCTGCGGCCCTCGGTTGGTGCGGTTGCGGCTCACGACGGCCCCGACGGGAGGGGTGTAGCCCGGATCCTCCTCGTTGTTGATGCTGGCAACGCGGAGCTCTCCCTCTCCCACCTCCATGAGGTCGTTTCTGCGCTCGACCGGCTGTTGAGCCACGTCCGGAGAGGTGCGCCACTGGCTCCCCACCAGCTCCATGGAGGCGAAGCGCATTGTCACCGGAGCCTCGTGTCCCTTCGTCCACAGGCGGATCGACTCAATGCGGTTGAAATCCTGAAGGTTACCGACCTTCTTCGTAAACGACCGGACGGGAATGCGTACCTTGTACCAGTTCGATCCCTGCCGGCCGGCCCGGCTCACGACGTAATCGGTAGGGCCGGCGTCGGTGTCGGCGCGAGTCTCCAGCGAGTCGAGTGGAATCGCATACTGGTAATAGTTATTGTTGAAATTGACGTTGCCTCCCGTTCCGTCGAGGTCTTCCGTATCCGGCTTTCCGGTGAGTCCCCGTCGGAGGGAGACGTTTTCGGCGAGGCGGTTTTGCGGCTCGAAGCCGTTGAGTTCGTAGCCGGCGTAGTAGCGACTGAGGCGCTGCTGGGCCGTGGGGCGGTCGGGGAAGAACTTCTCCTCGTTGAAGTAGCGGTCGTTCTCGTAGTGGTGGTAGTCGTCGGCCGAGGGATCGTCCTTGATGCGCGCCACCTCGGCTTCCAATCGTTCGCGCTGGGCGGAGGACAACCCCAGGTTCGCATTCAGAAGGCTGTCCGCCTGTCCCACGAAGTCGGAATAGAAGTTTCGTTCCTGCAGTTCGTCTGCGTAGGATCCGTCCGTATAAGAAACGAGCCCGTCGAGCCCCAGGTCTTCGGTTTTGTTGTCTCGAATCTCGATGGCGTCGATCTCACTTCCCCCAATGGCGAGGCGGCTCAGTTCACCGAGGTCGCTCTCATTGAAGTTGAAGGAGAGTCCCTTTTCCGTATTAAGCTGCTCGTTGGGGATTACGTCTTCGGAGATGGTGCCGAGGTCGACAAAGAGCTTGGATCCATCGGTAATTTGCCCGTCTTGGGGGTATACCTTCACGATGAACTCGACGAACTCGACGTTTTGCCTCGAAAAGTCCACGTAGCCTTCGGGCACGGGGCGGACGACACCGCCCCACACGCGCCTCGGGTTGCGGATGAAGTCGGCGAGATCGGTTGTGTAGTTGTACGGTCCGCGTGTCCAGGGATTGAAGTGGAAGTCCAGGGTTTGGAGGGTGGGATTGGCTGATCCGCGTGTGTCCCGGTTTGGGAAGACCTCCTGGACGTTCAGAATCTCGGTGGCCTCCGGATTGCTCGGTTGAGCGGCCTTGCCCTGCAGGTTTTCCTTGATTTGCTGGGTGAGCCGGTACCATCCGAGGTTCCCCCGCCAGAAGGTGCGGGCGAGGTCGTCGTCGTTTCCGGGGACGTCGCCGTCGAGGTTGGAGCGAGGGGCGATGGAGTCCGGGGCGGCGCTCACCTGCCAGGCATTGAGCCGTTCGCGCAGGGAGAAGGTGTTTTCAAATCCTTCGAAGTCGTCGAGGTAGGAGACACCGTTTCTCTCGTCCGACTCGTAGCTGTCTAGGTCGCTCGACTCCACTTCCTCCAGGGTCTGCTCGAAGGCCTCTGTCTGAGTGTGCCCGGGTCGGAGCTGGGCAAACTCGCCGGAGAGGGACACCGAGCTCTCCGTCCGCGTCTCCACGAGCGGCAGCGCGTCGACAGCCTGGGTGAGCCAGCGGGGTTCCAGCTTCATCGAGCCATCGACGCCCCAGATGGTGTTTTGAACGGGCTCTTCGCCAACGCGGTACTTGTCGACGGGAGAATCCTCGCTCAGGCGCATGAGGGTGGCGCCGAGCGCAAACTGATCCTGCATGCTCCAATCGGCCCGAGCGCCGAGCAGCGTCTTCTTCTGCAGGTTTGCAATGCTTTGCTGCTCGTAGGAGATATTGATGTTCCGCCCGTCGCTCAAATAACTGTTGTTCGTGATGTTGACGGTGCCGCTCTGGTAGTCGACCACATAGTCGGTGCCCTCTTGCAGCGTTTGCCCCCCCGAGGTGACCTCTACCGATCCGTCGACGAGCCCAGTGAACGCCTTCAGGTCGTAAAATCCTTTAGCCTCTCCCTTGTACGACCCCTTCATCTGGTAGACGTTCTTCTCCTGGTTTTCCGTCTCGGCGTTGGATTTCTTCTTTTGGTAGAGCTCGGGGAAGGCAAACGGGGTGGCGTCCGAGCGATCTCCGTTGTTCGCGGCCACTTCGAAGATGCGTTCGCCGAACGGCTGAAGGTACGGAAAGTAAAGCAGGCCCTGTTCGGAACTGACCGTCAGTCCCTCCAGAAAGTCGAACTCGTTGTCCGGGTTAGGAGCTCCGCTCTGATCGACGCGGTCGAGCCCAAGCATCTGGAGGAGCGACTGCTGGCCCGCGATCTCGGGAAGACTTGTTTGGGTGCCCTGCCCCGGCTTGCTGTATTCGATGTCGAATTCGAACGACTCCCCGTCGAAGCCCCGCCCTCCTAATTGGTAGACGTTCCGCATTTGCAAAAACCAGGCGGGAGTAACATTCTCCGTATCGGTGCCCGGAGCGACGGAGTTGGAGGGGCGAAGCAGCTTGAGGACGAGGCGGTCTCCAGTGACGCCGCCGCTGGACCCGCCCTGGTCGCCCGAAAAGTCCCCAATCTCGCGTACGTTCCCGCCGGCCCGGTATTCGAAGGCCACGGCGAGAGCCTCATTGGACCGGAGGCGTTGCGTGAGAGACAAGAAGCCGAGCCGGCTGTCCAGGCGGTAGTCTTCTCCTCTTCGCAGCTTTTCGAATTCGGCACTCTCAAAGTCCTGCGACTGGAGCGGCTGGTCCAGGTTGGCAGCCGATTCGACGTAGGTGGATACGCTCGTCGTATCGCCGTTCCGGAGAATGTTGAGGTCGCTCTCGGTATACTGGTCCCGGTTCGGGGCCGGTAGCTCGGGCGTGGTGTACTCGTCGGCCTTGCGTAGAAGTTCGGGGGACTCTCCGAGGTCCACGACCGCGGCGACATTCTTCGTATTCCGGTCTTCATTGCCGCTCGTCGTATTTTTCGATTTCCATACCTCGATGCTCGTAATTTCGCTGAAGCGGTCGAAGAGGGTGAGGGTGGAGGGGTCCTGATGGGCGCGGTTCCAGTTGTTGCGGAAGTAGTAGCCGAGGAAGAAGTGCTTGTCCTCGTCGTAGTCGGTCGGCTTCAGGTCGAATTCCGTCGTTTCGGCCCCGCCTTCGATCGAGAGGCTGTTGGACTGCCCCTCCTGCTGGCTTGCAATGGTGGTGAGGGTGAGATTTCCGAACTGAAAGGTGCTCTTGATGCCGAAGAGGCTTTGGCCGCCGCTAATGAGCCGGGAGGGCGTTTCAAGGAACACGTTACCGGCCTCCACGCTCTGAATGATTTCGTCCTCGTAGCCGGTGTACTCCAGCTTCACCTGGTTCTGGAAGTCGAACTGACTCTGAGTGTCCCAGTCGACGTTGATCTTCATTTTGTCTCCGATCGTCCCTGTGATGCCGAGCCGTAGGTCCTGTTTGAAGCTCGGATCGAGTTGAGTGGCATCGCCCGTTCGTGCGCCTTGTTGGTCGTTTTTGCTGTACTTAAACCCTGCGTTAATGTTGGCCTGCCCGTTCACGCGGAGGTCCACCTCCGGCTTGCCGAAAATGGTGGTGAAGGCACTCTCGCGACCGCCGGGCACTTGCATGCTGACACCGAGTCCGCCGCGCTGCTGCTGTTGTTGCCGACGCCGCTCGACCAACTCGGTCCAATTCTGCTTCAGATTGGCCCGGTAGCTCTCGCGCCGATACGTTGCCATGCCGAGACGCATCGGGCCGGGGGCATGCGGCAGATCAGTGAGCGTGTAGTGCGTACCGCTGGAGTCGAGACGAATGGATTGGGCCGACGCGGTGGCCGATCGCGGACCCCGAAAAGGAGAACTCGATTCGAAGAGGCCGTCGGTTCGACGCGGGGACGAAGGCAGGTACCGGTCGACGAGCCCCGTGTCGGGGGGCGCGGACGCCGTACCGTCGGATTGCCCGATGGGCGTATTGGGCTCCGTCCCGAGGCTGTCGAGGTCCGGAGTGGAGAGGGGGCGAGCCCGTTTCCCCTCGATTTTACGATGGTCTGCGTCGACCGGATTGGGGCTGACGACGGTCGTGTCGGACTGCGACGAATCCGGGGACGTCTGGGGGCGCTCCTGGGCGCGTGCCGGACTGGGCTCCACGCTTGCGAGTAGGCACCACGATAGCAGGAGGAGCATGCAGGCCCGTTCAATCCCACGACCGTGTGGAGGAAGATCTCCCTCTGGACGGAGGGTACAGTATGAACGTGCGGTCGAGACCAACGGCACCACAAATTCGACCAAACCTAACTAGAAGGGCTCCGCTCAAGCACTGGTCGTCACGGAAGCAACAGCCAGAGCGACGGAAGCGTGCGAATCCGTAGCAATTGAGTGCCGATACGCAGTCGAACGTTTGGACGTCATCGAGCGAATAGAGGCGAGAGTCTTCTTTCAGAACCCAGCATCGGGGCGGGATCCGTCTCCCTTCATACGGAGCCCATCCGATCATGTCTGAATGCCGGAGAAGAGGCTCCTCTCGAATGGGCAGAGGTTTACCTAAGCGTTCCAACGTAAAATGTTGAACGCTAGGAGGAGGGATGTCCAGTTATCCAGGGAAGCATTCTTCCTTCGCAGGCAGACATTTCGAACTGGACACGATATCAAACGAACGTGAGGCGCGCGTTCTCCGAATCACAGTCGACATATTCGACAGGCGGGGGCGCAGTTCCAACGCGTTCACCGGAAGGGGCCTGTGACAAACGCGAGGGCGCGTTTCGGGTCGAGTCCCTTCGGTCGGCAGTTGGCATCCGCCCCCCAGACGCAGTTTGCCGGTCGGTCCAGTTTTCTCATCGGCTCCGACCGGGCACGATCTCGGTTGGCTGTCGCGTTCGCCTCAGCGATGCTGGGAGCAATGGGGGCTCGTCTATCGAGTGGAAAGGGGACCGACGCACTACGCGTGCTCGCCTTCAAGGGGCTCCTTCGTGGTCACGTCCCGGAAATCGTCGTGCCATTCGTGACGAATGTCGAGCCCACGTTCGGACACCTCGCTGAGGAAACGGTCGCGCGGCAGGACGTTTTCGGGGACGTCGGCCCCGCCGCCGGACACCGATTGCTCACGGGCGAGGAGCAAGGCGGCCACGATGGTAGGGACGGCCGTGCAGCGCATCATGGCCGTCTGATGAGTGGCCTCGTTGTAGCGTTCGACCATCTCGTACACGATTGTTGCAGGCTGCCCGTCGCGCTCCCCCTGCACAACGACGCGCATGAGCACCGCGTCTTCGTAGTCCCCCCCGAGCCGATCACGCATGCGGCGGACGAGGATGTCTCGATACGTGAGGTGAGTGCGTACGCCAATCTTGCGATCCTCACCGAGCCCCAGTCCCATGATAAAGCGCATCTGCTGCGCGTGTCCCGGCCAGCGGATGGTTTTGTGGTCAAGGGCGTCCACCTCCCCGGCCAACATGTCCGTGAGCGTCGAGAGTCCGCCTTGCGTACAGAAGGCCTCCATGTGCTCGAACGGCGCCTCGTCGAAGTGAATCTCCTCGTCGTGCGAGAGGGCATCCACTTCGACGACGCGCCCATCTTTGATGAGCTGGGCGGGATTGGTGTAATCGTCGATGATGCGCTCGGCCGACCACGAAATTCGGAAGTTGAACGGCGGCTCCGGGTGGAGGGGAACGTCGCCGACGCGCAGGTGCGCCGCCTTAGCCCAGTCGAGTTGGTCGATGGCGTGCAGGCAGAGGATGTTGACGAGGCCGGGTGCGAGGCCGCAGTTGGGCACGATCCACACGGACTTCTCTCGGGCCTGCTCGTCGAGACTCAGCTCTTGATTCACAAACTGGTCCTTCCCCCCGAGGTCGCAGAAGTGCACCCCAGAATTGAGGCACAGTTCGGCCAGGTCGGGATTTAGCTCCGCCGGCACGCAGCTAATGACGCAGTCGCTCCCCTGCACGATTTGAGAAAGCACATTCATGTCGCGAGCGTCGACCTGGAAGGAGCGCAGGGAGGGACTGTCGACGTGGTCGTGCAGTCGTTGAAGGGCCTGCGAGCGTGTGTCGCAGATCTGCACCTGGGTCACTTCTTCGCTTCGCTTGCAGAGCTCGCGCACAACGGCGGCCCCGATGGATCCCGCACCAATAACCGTAATTTTCATCAATTCGGTGTGAGTCTTCAGTAGGAGGAAGCAGCGGAAGGGGAGCGAATGCGAGCGGAACGGGCGACTACTCCTCGACGTCCCCGCGTCCTTCGAGCGCACGCGAGAGCGTGGCTTCGTCGGCGTACTCGAGGTCGCCGCCGATGGGAAGGCCACGCGCGATCCGGGTGACGCTCACGTCAAAGGAGTCCAGGAGCTGAGAAATGTAGTACGCCGTCGTGTCGCCTTCCACGTTGGGATTGACGGCCAGGATGACCTCGTCGACCCGGGGCGCGTTGGCGTCGTCTGTCGTTTCCGGGGGCTGGCCGTTCTGGGGGGGATCCGTGTCGTCGGGCGATGCGTCCTCGTTTGCCGGGTCCGCTGCCGTGTCTTCGAACGACGGATCGATGCGCGTCGCGAGCTCGTGGACGCGGAGATCGTCCGGGCCCACGCCGTCGAGTGGGGAGATTACGCCGCCGAGCACGTGGTACACGCCCCGATATTCGCCCGTGCGCTCAATGGCGAGCAGGTCGCTCGACTCCTCGACAACACAAATGGTAGAGGCATCCCGCTTTTCGGACTCGCAGATGGGGCAGGGGTCCTGGTCGGCAACCACGTAGCACGTGGTGCACCGCTGAACCTGCTCCTTCACGGCCATCAGCGCGTCGGCGATGGCTTCCACCTCCTCTTGCGGCATCTTCAACACATAGTTGGCGAGCCGCCGCGCCGTCTTGGTCCCGATGGTGGGCAGCTTCGAGAACTGCTCGACCAGGGCTTCGACGGATTCCGAGGTAAACTGCATCGGCGTGCGAGGTTTGGCGTTCGGAGTTCGGAACGTGGAGTGTGGAGAGGGGCTTCTTCTCACCTGTAGGTGCCGGGGCTCTGCGGGGAACCTTTGTTCCACATCCTACACTCCCCATCCCCATTCGCTAGAGGCCGAGTTGGCTCAGGTCCATGCCGGGAGGGAGCATGCCGCCCATCGAGTTTTTCATTTCTTCTTGTGCCATCTCGGAGGCGTCCTCGATGGCCTTGTTCACGCCCGCAATAATCAAGTCCTCAAGCAGCTCCAGATCGTCTGGGTCGACGGCTTCCGGGTCAATCTCAATTCCCGTAATCTTCTGATTGCCGTTGGCAGTGACCGTCACCATGCCGCCGCCAGCCTCGGCGGTTACGGTTTTTTCCGCCAGTCCTTCCTGGGCGGCGTTCATCTTTTCCTGCATCTCCATCATCTTGCCGAGCATGTCCTGCATGTTCATGCCTCCGGGTCCCTGATTAGCCATAAGTTTAGGGGAATCTCGTGTAAAAGAGTCGCGGTGTGAAGGTCCCTCCTCCCTGCGTCGTGGGCACAGGTGGCCCGGCGGGGGAGAGGGCAAGCGTAGTGTCTCCGGTACAACGTACGAAGCGACGGCGCGATCCCTCTCGGGCGTGCCTCGATGCAGTGGGGGAACGGGGAGCTCGGCCTACCAGACGGGCTCGGCGCCAAATTCTTTGAAAAGAACGTCGAGGGAAGAGTACGTATCGCGAAGCGCCTGGAGTTGCTCCCGGGGGCTAAGCGGCTCGTCGGCGTCGTCGTCCGCGTCGGCGTCGGGAGTTGGGTCGTCTACGACGAACTCCAGGTCCTGAATCGGCGTGTCGAACGTGGCGGTGAGGTGCTTCAGCAGGAAGCGTCGCTGGTCGCGCAGGGTGTCGCGGTGCAGGGGCTTCGGGACAGTCACGGTGAGCACTTCGTTTCGCAGTTCCACCGGTTCGGTCTCGCCGAGCAGAGAGCCGAGACTGATGCGGGTGCTCTTGACGGAGTCGACGAACTGGGGCCACTGCTGGGCCAGGTCTCCGGCGCTGGGGACGGCAGGATCGACGGTCGGCTCGGCGACGACGGCCTGCGGATCGGCGCCCCCGTCCGCCGACTGGGCGTCTGGGGGGGCGGCGTCAGACGCGCCGTTGCCGCCGCCCGACGACCCGTCGTCGAGGGCCGGGGAGCCGAAGAGGTCATCGTATTCAACGTTTGCATCATCAGCCGAAGACGGTTCCTCGGCGTCCGAGGGCGAGGGCTTCTGGGGACTGGGGCCTGCGTCTGACTGGTCACCGGGCGGCTCGGGCTCGGAAGACGAGTCGTCTTCGTCGGGAGGAGGATCGGAAGAGGCCTCGTCCGGCACTTCAGAACCGCGAGGCGGATCGGCCTCGTAGGAGGACGCGGGCTCAGCCGCCTCTCGCGAGGACGGTTCTGCTTGCTGGTTGCTTTCGGGCGTCTCCTCGGCCCGTTCGTCGCCCGTCGCGTCGTCGCTTCCGGGAATCGAGTCGGGGAGTTGACCCTCCTCGGCCATCTGCTCCAGCCGGTCGACCTTCCGGAGCACCTTGCGCAGGTCGGCCGTGCGGCGCATCTGCGCCATCTTGAGGAGGGTTGTCTCCAGCTTGAGACGCGGCTGCGGGCTGTTTTTCACGTCGTCCTCCGCGTCGCCGGCCACGGTCAGCAGGCGCAGCAGATCGGCCTCGCCGAAGCGCTCCGCCTCGCTGCCGTATCGCGTGCGGGTGCTCTCGGCGACGCCCTCCAGCGCGTCCCCGTCCAGCGAGTGCGCGACCAGCAGATTGCGAAGGTGCTCGGCCAGGCCCGCCAGGAATTCCTGAAGGTCGTATCCACTGCGGACGACGTGCCGCACCAGCTTCAGCACACCCGCCGTGTTTTGCGTCGCCACGTGTTCGGTGAGGTCGAAATAGAGGTCCTGGTCCACCACCCCCAGCGCCTGCGTGAGCTCGCCGTACTCCAGCGTGGTGCCGCAGAGCGAGATGGCCTGGTCGAAGGCCGAGAGGGCGTCGCGGAGGGCGCCGTTTCCTTTGCGGGCCAGCAGCATGAGGCTTTCCTCGTCGGCCTCCACGTCCTCGATCTCGCAGATCTCACGGAGGCGATCCACGATTCGGGGCACGGGAATGCGCCGGAAGTCGAAGCGCTGGCACCGCGACAGGATGGTGGGGAGGACCTTGTGCGGTTCGGTGGTCGCGAAGATGAAGAGGGCGTGGGCGGGCGGTTCCTCCAGCGTCTTCAGCAGAGCGTTGAAGGCCGACTTCGACAGCATGTGGACCTCGTCGAGAATGTAGACCTTCTTGCTTTCCCCCTGCGGCGGGATGCGCACCTTTTCCCGTAGTTCGCGCACGTCGTCGACCTTGTTGTTCGAGGCCGCGTCCATTTCGAAGACGTTGAGGCTGCGGCCGTTTTCGAAGGCGGTGCACGAGTCACACTCGCAGCACGGCTCGGCCTCGTCTTCCCGCTCCTCGCGCGGGGTCTCGCAGTTGATGGCCTTTGCCAAGATGCGGGCGGCGGTCGTTTTGCCGACGCCGCGCGGGCCGCTGAAGAGATAGGCGTGCGCCAGCCGGTCGAGTCGGAGCGCGTTCTTGAGGGTATCAGTGACGTGCTCTTGAGCGACGACCTCCTTGAAGAGCGAGGGCCGGTACTTGCGCGCGGTAACGAGATAGTCTTGATCAGCCATAGCAACGATGGCAACAGGTGGACGGGGGCGTACGGGAGCGTTTCCCAACCGAGACTCAATGTCATTCGGACGGCTTTTTTCAATCTCCCAAACCCTCCGTCCCAAATCAAGTTGGGACTGAAGACCGTACGGAAATCGAATCGTGGCCCGTTCGGTGTGGAAGATCGAGGCTCACACGTGTTCACTTTGGACACGATCGGCAGGGACAGAGGCAGAGATCGGAGAGCACGGAGCCTGCGACCGCACTGGGGCGACCTTACTGATACGTGAATGGGTTCTTAAAGACGATCTCCGCTGATAACATACCACGGTTTTGGAGATCTGAGATCTCCTTCCTCGCACGGAGAATATTTTTTAACTACCCGTGCACGGATCAGTAGGACGTCGCACGCGCAGGGAAAGAAGGGAAAAACAATTCATCGTCTGATACATCGAGCCTTTATCGATTCATGTCGTCCGACTCGCCCGCTGCCGGACTCCGTTCACGGACTGCGAACGTGTCGGCTCCTCATTACGAACAGTCGCCGCGTGGAGTTCGGGCCGTTTTTTCACGCACATTCCGTCGAGCCGGTCGCCATTCTGCTTACATTTTCTCGTGCGCACTCCTTTTTATGCTCACAGGGGGTGGCTGCACAGGGCCATCGTCAGGATCGCCAGCCACGGCCGACGAGCCCAAGTCGGATCAACGGATGGTTCAGGACTCGATTCGTAACACTCCCCCTCCGGGAACGGTACGAGTTCGAGCGCGCGTCGACTCTTGCACGACAGGGGCGACGCCGCCGACGTGCCGTCTCACGCTCTCAACTGTGCTGGCCTACGGAATGTCGACCCCTACCCTCGGGACTCGTCGCTCGATCGAGGTGAGGGCTCCGATCCTACAATCACGCCAAGCGACCGACGATAGACAAATCCGTTCGGGACAGGAATTTCGTTTTCTGCTGCGTCATAGAGAACAGCCTCGTCTCGGCGACACTTCCGGTCCGGGGACTGTCTGGCGGATTGTCGAGGTTCGGTAGCGTGCTGCGATGCAAGCAAAACGATCACCCTTCTCCTTTCACACTTGTCCTCAATCGTCATGTCCACCCGGATTCGGTTCGTGTTGGCGAGCCTGCTGATTGCCATTCTCGGTGTCGGCGCCTGGTTTTTCTGGGGCGCCTCGGGAAGCTCAACGTCGTCTTCGACAGAGGCATTGCTGCCGGAAGCGGTTCGGGATTCCCACAAAGCCGCCCGGGGCACCCCCGAAGACCCCGACGCCCGACGCGCCTACGAACTGCGCCGCCTCCGCGATCCTGAGACCGGCCGGCTCCCCGACGACGTGCGCAAGAAAGAGCTCGCCTTTGCCGAGCAACTGCCCGGGCGCGTTCGGAAGTCCAGTGCGAGGGGCTGGCAACTCCGTGGCCCCGCAAACGTGGGCGGGCGGTCGCGGGCCCTGGGAATTGACGTTCGAAGCCCAAACGCGGACACCATTCTGGCCGGCGGTGTGTCCGGAGGCATGTGGCGCACGGCGGATGGGGGGCAGAGCTGGACGCGCACCTTCGATCCGGATCAGAGGCCCAACGTGACGGCGCTGGCTCAGGATTCCCGTTCCGGACGACGGGACGTGTGGTACGCGGGCACCGGAGAGTTCCGTGGCAATTCGGCGAGTGGAGGCGGGGCATTCTTTGGGGGGAATGGGATTTACAGGTCGGTGGACGGGGGGAAGAGTTGGGCGTTGCTTCCCAGCACGACCAGCGACGAGACCACGTTCGATAACTTCTTCGACTACACACACGCCGTTGAGGTGGATCCCACGGCCGCCGCGAACGGAGGCTTGGGCACCGACTCGGAGGTGTACGCGGCGGTCTACGGGCGAATCTATCGCACCACGGATGGGGGGCAGAGCTGGACGGCAGCTCTTACGAGTGACACTACGGACGACGGCGTCAGTAATTTTTCGGCGTGGACCGACGTTGAGGTCACCACCGACGGCGAGGTGTACGCAGTCCTGAGCAGCGGCGGTGACCGGAGCGGCCTGTTCTACTCGCCGACGGGGGAAAAGGGAAGCTGGACCGACGTCACACCAGACGGATGGCCGACGTCAAGCCTCAGGCGCACCGTGTTGGCCATCAATCCCTCCGACGAAGACGAAGTCTGGGCTGTGATGCAGGCCGACTTTGGCGCGGGGCCCAGCGGGCACGAGCTCTGGATGTACGACCAGAACACCGACGTGTGGACCGACTCCACTGAGTATTTGCCTGACCGGAATCCGGGTGGCTTCATTGGGTCCTTCAATTCCCAGGGCGGCTATGACCTGATCGTCGACGTGCATCCGGACGATGGGGACGTCATTTTCGCGGGGGGCATCAATCTGTGGCGCATTGACGTGTCGTCGTCTGCGTCCGACCCCGCGGCGTGGATTGGGGGGTACGACAGCCAACGAGGGGGACTTTACGATCCGCCCGGGAGTGATTCGCAGCACCCCGACCAGCACGCGCTTGCCTTTGTGCCGAACGACGGCGACGTGATGTTTTCGGGCAGTGACGGCGGCATACACCGTACCGACGACAACCGAGCGGGCGGAACCGGAAGTGCCGGCGATAGAGAGGTTCTCTGGAATGACCTGAACAACGGGTACTTTACGACGCAGTTCTATGCCGCGTGCCAGTTTCGAGGACCCGACAACCAGACGGAGCGGGCCCGTGTTGCGGGCGGCCTGCAGGACAATGGAACCTGGAGCACGGCCTCCAACGATCCCACTGAGCCGTGGGAGGAGCAGTTTGGGGCCGACGGCGGATACTGTGCACTCACGAACAATGCGGGGGACGAAGGATCCTCGAGGTACGTGTCCACGCAGGGCGGCCGCGTGTACCGGTTGGGGTACGACGCGGACGGCACGCCCCGAAGCTCTGAACGCGTTGATCCCGGTCGCCTCGCAAGTGGCCAGCTCTTCATCAATCCCTTTGCGCTCGATCCGTCTGCGTCGGACGTCATGTACTATCCGGCCGGAAGCGCACTGTGGCGGAACCAGGACGTCGAGACAGATCCGGGCGACTGGACCGCGATGGACGGAGCCTCCGTCCCTGGAGAGACGATCACGGCCCTCGGCGTGTCCACGACGAACGATGCTCACGTTCTGTACTACGGAACGGATCGGGGCACCGTCAAGCGGCTCAGCGGAGCCGATACGGTGGACACGAGTACGGATCCGACGGACGTTACGGGGACCAACTTTCCGGAAACGGGGGATGAGGAGGCGGCTCCCTACGTAAGCAGCATCGCGGTCGACCCCACCGACAGCGAGAAGGTGATGGTCGTGTTCTCGAACTACAATGTGATGAGCCTCTTCTACAGCACGGATGGAGGAGAAAGCTGGACGGAAGTAGAAGGCAATCTCGGGGTCGATAAGGGCTTCTCCCCGTCGGTCCGTTCGGCAGCTATCCTGCCGCGCGCAGGCACCGACACGACGAAAACGACCTTCTACGTGGGAACGAGCATCGGCGTTTACTCAACCACGTCCCTGGAGGGTTCGGATACGGAGTGGACGCAGGAAGGCACCACGGAGGTTGGCGACGTTGTCGTGGACCAGGTACAGGCTCGGTCGTACGACGGTCGCGTCGTGGCCGCCACGCACGGCAACGGGGTCTACGACTTCAAGCCGCAAAACGCGCCGCCCGTTGCCAAGGCAGACACCTTCGAGGCGCGCGCGGGCACAGCGCTGGCGATTGCGGTCCCCGGAGTGCTTGGGAACGATGCCGATGCGGACAGCTTGTCGGCCTCGGTCGTGAGCGCCCCCTCGAACGGCAGCCTCACGCTTGAGGAGGACGGTGCCTTTGAGTACGTCCCGGACGCCGACTTTACGGGGACCGATGCCTTTACCTACCGGGCGGTTGATCCGCCCGGCTTGGCCGACACGGCAACCGTTCAACTCGACGTCGGGGCCAATCCCGCTCCGCAGGCGCCGGTCCAGCTCGCGGTCCAGAAAGCCGAGGCAGATCTCCAGCTGAGCTGGTCTTCGGTGCCAGCCGGTGACCTGAGCCGATATCGCATCTATCGCGACACGGCCCCGATCGATCAAGTGACGGGACGGGCGGTCTACGATTCCGTGTCGGCGTCGGACACCTCATACGTCGATTCGGGGCCCGCTCCCGGCCAGACCTATTACTACCGCGTCACCGCCGTTGACGGCGCGGGACAGGAGGGAGGGGCCTCCGAACAGGACTTCGCGTTCATCCGCAAGGAGCGCGTGTCGGCCGGCGTGAGTCGCTCGTTCGGGGACGCCGGTGGGCCGGGGGACTACCGCCTGGTGGGTTTGCCGGGACGGGTTGACACGTCCCTCGCACAAACGCTCGACGGAGAGGCGGGTGTTGAGTGGCAGGCGTACTGGGACGACGGGTCAACGCTCGTCCGCTACGATGGATCAGGGACCTTTGACTTTCAGGAAGGCCGTGGATTCTGGGTCACGAGCCGACAAGATTGGACGGTGGAGGGGCAATTCTCGTTCGTGACGCTGCGAGGCGACACGGCGGCCACCGTGCCGCTGAACGATGGATGGACGATCATTTCGAACCCCTTCGACAAGGGGGTGAGTTGGGACGCTGTCGAACAGGCAAATCGGGGCGATCTCCAGCCCCTCTGGCCCTTCAACGGGGCGTTCAACGCCACAGCCGACACGTTCGCGTCCGCGGCTGCCGGCGGGGCCTACTACTTCCTCAACGACAACTCAGGGCGGGATTCGCTGGTGGTTCCGTATCCGGGCGCGCCAAAATCGGCGGCCGCTTCCACGGAGAAAGAGCATGTTGCAGACGATGATTCGGAGTCCGCCCCCCTGCTGGCCCTCTCCGCGCAGCCGACGCGCGGCGAGGGGCCGGCCTCAACGGTGCGGCTGGGGCTCGGCGAGGAACGCGCTCTGATTGCGCCCCCGGGGCGGTTCGAGCCGGTAAGTCTGCGCATTCAGGCGAACGCGGACGAGGACTCCCGCCTCTTGATGGTCAAGGAACGACCGGCGACCGACGGCGGACACACCTTTGCCCTGCAGTTGCAGCGACGCGTTGATGGGCCCGTTCAACTCAACGCGAGCACGCATCCGAGGAGAACGAACCACTCCGCGGTGCTTTTGCGTCCCGAGGCGGGCACGACCCATGACCTGGGGGCCGAATCGTCGGTCTCTCTCGACCCGGACGGGGAGAAAGCCACGTTGAAGGTGGCCGTCGGCACCGAGGCGTACGTGAACGGCAAGACGCGCGAGGTGCTTCCCGATGAGGTGCGACTTACGTCCTATCCGAATCCGGTGCGCCGGCAAGGCACCTTTGAGTTTGCACTGCCGGACGAGACGGACGTGACGCTTCGGGTCTACGACGTGCTCGGTCGAGAGGTTGCCACTCTCGCCTCCGGCTCGAAGGAGGCGGGCCGGCACACCGTGGAGCTGAGGACGGAGGAGCTTTCGAGCGGCGTGTACTTTGGACGGCTGCGAGCAGGGGGCCAGACGGTCACCCAGAAGATTACGGTCGTGCGCTGAGGCAGTGGTCCTGACGTACCGCTTCGGGAGAAAGGCATTGTCCCGGGGAGGGCATACTGACACGTAAATGGGTTTCCACCGATTTGAGATCGGCAAAGACGATCCCCGACTGGTAGTACACCACCGTCCTGGGGATCGAGGACCTTCCCCTCGCATGGAGAGTGTGGTTTGCGTACCTATGCACGGGTCAGCAAGTCCGCAGGTCCTCGTTTCCTCAGGCGGTTCTGGTGATTGAAGGATTGGCTCGTGCCTTTTCCCAAAACGCACCCTGCTCGGCGGCGACCTCTGCTGCAGCGGCAAGTGCCTGTAAACGTAGAGGAACGGCGCGTCGGCTGCGTCGTCTCGATCTTGACGGCCTCTTCGTTCGTCTCGGCAGAGGCGACCCAAATCGTCACGCTTCCGCAGGCGCGGGTAGAGATACGGGCGGGGTAGGTTGAAAGAAGTCGAATCACTGCCGGTTTGCTCCCGCCTACTCAGCCGACGACGGGTCCGGGGTGCTCGGCTCGCGCCGGTCCGGGTCCGGTGTGCTGGGCTCCCGACGCGTTGGGTTGGGCACACGCGTCGGCCGGGAGGGCTGGCGCTGCGGCGTGCGCTGCGGCTGTCGGCGCGGTTGACGCTGTGGGGTGCGTCGGCGGCGAGGAGCGGTCGGGGCAGAGGAGCGAGCGTGGGCCATGACGACGAATTGGGCGGTTCTCGTTTAGCGTCCGTTGGACCGTCTGGTACGGGGTTTCACGTGCAGTGTTGACGGGCGGCTATCAGCTCTCACCGCCCGTTTCGTCAAGCGTACCGTTCAGAACTGTCTGCAAACGGCCGAGGCCCCCCACGGGCACTTGGTCGTGGCAATCCAGATTGCCTCGTTCCCGGTGCAAAATGGCTTCTGCACTCGCCCGGTGGTACGTGAAAAGCGCTCCTTCGCTGCGCCCGGGCGCTCCGCTACGGGCAAGCGAGCTTGTCAGTCTCATCCGAGCGCCATTTTGCAGGTGGGCCACTGTGTTCGCTCGGCTGCCCCTCGTCAGTCGCTTCGCTCGCGTCGGATTTCCCCCTCCACCGAGCAGGTCGTATTCTTGCGAAGACCTGTACGCGATTTCACGTATTTTGGTCTGTAACGGGAGCTTTCGGGGACGATGGGGCTTCCAACGAGCGGGCTTGACGGCATCGTGGTCTTCTTCTTGCAGCCCAATACAGACTCCAGCCGCTTTGGGAGAGGAAGAGAGAGGCACCTGGAGGAGCCCCATGAACAGAAGCAGGCTGGAATCAGGAGGCCGCTTCCCACACGCCCCCCCGTTTCTATCACTCCCACCATCCCCACCTACCCATGAGTATTCCCCTTCCCACCAACGAAGAAGAGCGACTTGCCGCCCTGGGTACACTCGGCATTCTCGACACAAAGCCCGAAACCACCTTTGATCGGATAACCGAGCTCGCGCAGACCATTTTCGACGTGTCCACGGCGTCAGTGTCGATGGTCGATCGGGATCGGCAGTGGTTTAAATCGGTGTGCGGCTGGAACGTGAAAGAAACGCCCCGTGAGATTTCGTTTTGCACCTATGCTATTCTCGACGATCGTGTGCTTGTGGTGGAGGACACGGCCGAGGACGAGCGGTTCGCGAGCAATCCGCAGATCGACGCCGAGGAAAGCATTCGGTTCTACGCCGGGGCGCCCCTTGTCCTTGAGGACGACATCCGAGTCGGGACCCTGTGCCTCACCGATGACGAGCCCTGCTCGTTCAGCTCGGAAGAGCGGCAAATGCTCGCTTCCCTGGCCGACGTTGTCGTGGAGCTCCTCGAAGCCCGCAGGCAAACCTACCAGATCGGCTACCTTACCTCGGCGCTCGAAGAGGCAGAAGACGCAGTCGTCGTTACGGAGGCGAATCCGATTGACCCACCGGGGCCACGTATCGTTTGGGCCAACGAGGCCTTCTCCCGAATGACGGGCTACGAACGAGAAGAAATCGTCGGAGAAACCCCCCGAATTCTGCAGGGGCCCGAGACCAGCCGCTCAGTATTGAACAAGGTGCGGAGTGCACTCGAAAACGAGCGCGCCGTCTACGCCGAGACCGTCAACTACCGGAAAGACGACACGCCCTATGTGGTGGCCTGGCACATCGCTCCGGTTCACAACGAGGAGAATGAGCTCACGCACTGGGTCTCCATCCAGCGCAACGTGACCGATCAACAGGAGCGGGAGGAGCACCTCAAGCACAAGGCCATGCATGACAGTCTCACGGGCCTCCCCAACCGATACGCCATCCAGAAAAACATTCAGAAGGTCCTCGACGAGTCGACGGAAATGAGCACAGGGGCGCTCCTCTACATTGATCTCGACAAGTTTAAACCCATAAATGACAAGTTTGGGCATAAAGTGGGAGATGAAGTGCTGATCCGAACGGCCAAGGTGCTTCGGGAGGCCGTGCGAGATCAGGACACCGTTGGACGGCTTGGAGGCGACGAGTTCGTCGTGTATCTCCCGGAAATAGAGACGGTCAGTGAAGCCCGCATCATTGCCGAGCGCCTACACGACGCCCTTTGCCAGCCGTTTCAGGTCGGTTCCTACGAGATCAGCGTTTCGGCCAGCATTGGGGGGACGGTTCGGTTTGCAGCGCACGATACGGTAGAAGATGCCCTCCACGAGGCGGACATGGCTATGTACGAGGCCAAGGAGTCGTCCGAATGCAGTCTCGTCCTTCGAGGTCCATTCTCTGACGAAGAACAAGTGATGACGTCTCTCCTCCGGGCGTAGAGCGTATTTTGGCGAAGCATCCGGGTCGATAGAGGAGGAAAGAAAGGGACCCCGTTATCGTGAGGAGGGGGCAGGTCCCTACACATTGGAACCGGCGTGCGATTCGTCTTTGGTGTCTCTCTCTTCCGAAGGGCGTTTGTTCGTCTCCTCCATTGGCTGTTCGTGCTCTGAAGAGGTTTCTTCCGCCGACGCTGCATCAAAAACGTCGGCGTGGGGACGCGGGTGCTCCACCTCTACCGGCTCCGGCTCAAAGCACTGGCGGCAGCGCGGCTCGTAAGCCTCCGTGGCGCCCACCAGCACGCGATCCTCGCCCGGCACGATGCGCTGCGAGTGGTTCGCCGGCGCTCCGCAGACCACGCACACCGCGTGCAGCTTGGTCACGTGCTCGGCCACCGCCATGAGTTGGGGAATGGGGTCGAACGGATCAGCGCGGTAGTCAGTGTCGAGCCCCGTCACGACCACACGTCGCCCGTCGTTGGCCAACTGCTGGCAGACCTTCACGAGTTCAACGTCGAAGAACTGGGCTTCGTCGATGCCAATCACATCGGCTTCGCTCGTCATGAGCAAAATTTGCGACGCCGTGTCGACCGGCGTAGTGGACACCGTGTTTTCGTTGTGCGAGACGACCTCCTCCTCGCTGTAGCGGGCGTCGAGGGCCGGCTTAAAGACCTCAGTCTGCTGCCGAGCGATGCGAGCGCGGCGCAGCCGGCGGATCAGCTCTTCGGTCTTGCCGCTGAACATCGATCCGCAGATGACCTCAATCCACCCGGTTTTGCGGTCGCGGTCGACGATGTGGGGTTCGAGAGCGGACATGGAGAGGACAATTCGGGATAAAGACGATGCGCTCCCAAGGTAGCAATCCGGAAGAAAGCATCGCAAGAAGAGGAGAGTGAGAAGCTGTTTGGCGGATTGTCTTCGACCTGCGACTTCGTGGATCTCGTGCAGAAAGGCTTCTGCGTTCGCCCGGTAGCGCCGCTACAGGGACTCACTTGAGCGCCTTTCTGGCACTTCGCCCACTGTGTCTCGGCTTCGAATCCATCCACCAAACAGCTTCTGAGTTCTGAAAACGCTGATCACTGGGAGGATCTTTGGCCTGTAGTCGCACTGGGGAGAATCGAAACGTGCGTGGGTATGGTCCTTGCGAGCGCAAATCGCCCTGTCTGGGGGGCGACCGTTTGTTATAGGAGCAGTGCGAGTGCCCTGCGAGCGGGAAATGGAGAAACGACAGGCGAGGCGGCGCGGTTGAAATTGACAGTACGTTGCGGAGAGTGGCTGACTTTTTCCGGCGCTCTGTTTCCCTGTTGCGTCCTGCCCGTTATGGATCCTTTAGAAGAAGTGTGCGCTCGCGCCAATGTTGACGCCGACCGCGGCCTAACGGTTGAGAAAATTCGGGACCGCGGTCGTGTGCTCGACGTGACGGATGACGCTATCGTCTTTGAGGTGGAGCGGCACCGAAGTGCGGGCGGTGCGATGTACCGGGAAGGGCTCGCGATGTCCGCTTTCGTCACCTACTGGCCCCGCTACCGATACGACCGGACCTCGGGCGAACTCGTCCAGCTGGAGGAGCAACGCCCCCGCGAGTTTGAGTGCGACTACGGAATGCTTGCCGATGAAATCCTCGAATATGGCTTCGACCTTCGGGTGTATGTCCGGGACGGCGAATGGGTGTGCGAAGAGGGAGCGTTGAACGAAACGGCGAAGGTGGAAGCCGAAGAAGACGTGGAGGCTTTTGCCGAACGGATGGTGCGAAGCTGGGACCTGGAAATATATGGGGCAACTCTTGAGGACGTACTCACGGACGACGAGCTCGCGGCGCATTTCGCAAAGCTCGAGGAGGCATTGGTGGCGGTGGCACGACAGCAGGCCCGAGACGCGTGGCGGCGACGGACAGAGGAGAGCATTTTGTAGGACAGGACCGCAGCACGAAGGCACTGGTCTGCTGGATGGCGGAGGCCCTGTCATTCACTGAGACGGGTACGCATCTTGGCGGCCCACGTGTGCAGGCTGTCGTGATCCGTCGAAGACAGGTTACCAGAGGCTCGGAGTTCGTCGATTTGACGGAGACAACGGGCAAGATGCCGGCGGGCCTCCTCGCGGTGCCCTTGCCGGATTTTCAGGAGGGCCCGTTCGGCTTCAATGCGCGGCTCAAGGGTGTCGGCAACGGCCTCGGCCTGGTCGAGAAGCGTGAGGGCCTCGCTGGCTCCAGCCGGTCCGGTCGTCGTATTGCGTACGGCGATGGCTTTGAACAGAAACGTCTGCGACGTCGTCCACGGGGTGCGAAGGGCGCGATCTAACATAGCGCGGGCCGAGTGAAAGCGACGGGCAGCCAGGTCCATCTCGGCCTCGTGCTCGAACACGGCGGCGATGCGAGTGTCGTACGTCGAGTCGGGTGGGGGCAGGGAGATGTCGAGCACGCCCGGGTTCCAGCCGTTTTCCTTTATGACTGCGGTGAGGGTTTGTCGGCGCTCGGCGTTGGTGCCGGGATGGCTCTGAGAAAAGGACGTGCCGTGCGACGAGCTGGAGCGCACCTCCGCTCGGCGCAGCGTGCGCAATGCCGTGTAGAGGGCGGTTGGGGAACGGTCATGGGCCAGCAGCCATTTTTGGGCGAGCCGATTGGCGGCTCGTTCCTGATCCCGATCGTACTTCAGACCCGCCGCCGCGATAAACTCGCGGTCCAGGTACTGGATGGCGAGGTCCGCACTCAAGTCGTAAATTGTTGATTCCAGGGGTTGGCGCCCGCCGAGGCCAGGCGCGACGACGGACGTAACGCCGCCGATGACGGACCCGAGGATGTTGCGGGCACGGTTGTTTTGCTTGTTGGATTGATAGGTGGCGAGGGCGTGGTCGAGCACGACGTGGGCCACCTCGTGAGCCAGAAGGGCTTGAAGTTGAACCCGGGTTTCCAGCGCGGTGAGGAAACCGGTGGAGAGAATGATGGTCCCGTCGCTGAGGGCGAGGGCATTGGGCGTGGTGGTGCTCAACACTCGCAGCCGCAAGGCCCCGGGTCGTCCCAGCATCATGGAGTTGGGCTGCACGGTGAGAAGCTGGCGCTGCAGGTAGTCCTGCACCTGCAGATTTGTCCAGAAGCCGCTGGCCTCCCCAATGGCGCGCTGGTAGTCGTTCGTGATCTCACTGAGTTTTTGCCGATCGCCGTATTCCCAGCGAATGGTGCTGTCGCTGTCGGCGCGTTTTTCCAGATGGCGGATCCACGCCCGTTCCCAAAAATTCGACTCCAGCTGAGTGGCGTACTGCCGAGCCGCTGGAAGGTCAATTTGAGCCTGTGCCGATACGGGAAGAACGAGCCCGATGATTGCGAACAACACTCCCCAGGATGGGGTATCCCGACAGTTCAAAGAGTGACTGGAGCGAACCACGACGGATGGAAGGGACGGACTGACGTGAATGAGTAAGTCCGTACCGGGGCCGACGAGCGGTGATCCATTTTCCGGTCGGAGGAGGACCACAGTCCTTCGTCCCGGGCCCCGACAGGGAGGTGAAGAGACCGAACGCCTGTTCCCAATCCTCCGCCCTGACCGTCGTTCGCGTCCTGGGTCATCGTTTCCCGCCTCTGGAAAGCAAGCAGACCCTTCCCGGCAGTGCCGTCTACACGAAAGAGGACAACGGCTGGATGGGGTTGGTTTTCCACCATCGGTGTACAAACCGAGCGCTTCTCGACGTCGTCACTCTGGAAGACTGGAAGAACAAACGGAAGGAATTGAAGGCGAGGGGCCGGCAAATTCGCGGGCCAAAACACAGGAACAGATCAACAACCTGCGACGGAGCCCGATTCTACAGGCCGATGCGTGAGGAGTCTTCTCGGCTGATACGCCTATCCTCGCCACTGTGGACGGAGGAGACATGCTCCTTCTGCGAGACGCCAGTGAATGCACCGTCCAAGTGCTCGGGCACGCCAGGGGCGCTTCGGGATGGGGGAGCGCTACGGTTCTGTACGTGCCCCCACTCTCCAACCGAATGAACGGGGACACGAGGGAGCTCACCGTTAGGGACGGCTTTTCCGAGCCGTGAGAACGTACATGAGACGTTTCCGGCGAGAGAAAAGATCTCGGATCCCAGAAATCTCAGGTTCCCAGGACTGTGCGTAGCCCGGAAGGAGAGACGGACGCAGAGAATCTCACACGTGTCGGCGAATCCGATTCACGCTCACGTCGAGCATCCGTAGAATGACTACCGAGTATGAGCCTGGACTGATGAGGTGGTGCGGACAAGCGTGAGATGAGTGCGTGTCCTTCAGGACCCTGAGCGATCAACGAGAACGGAGGGTCGTTCCAGTCCCGCTCTACTTCGGTTCCACGTCGAGTCGGAGCCAGGCCTGCTCGACGCGAATGGCATTCAGCGCACGCTCAGTCGAGTGATGGACCGACGTCTTCAGGTCTTTGAGGAAGCTCTCATTTCGCCGGTAGGCGATCACGGCGAGGGACGCAGGCAGTGTCCAGAAAATCGCAACGAAAAGAATGAGGGTCGGCGTCGGGGTCATGGCGGTTGGATCGTTTAGTTCGAACGGCTCGATTCGTCTTTCCGTAACGCGCCCAACAAGATTTGCAAGTCCCATTCCGATGTCTCCAATTTGCCCCATATGCCGCACAGAAGCCCCTGCAGAGAAAAACACCACCTCCAGTAGTTTCGTTTTTACCAGTCGGCCGAAGCTATAACAAGTTTTTCCTACCCAGAGAGCGTGTAGGGAGCCCGGCAGGCATCTCCTCAATAACGCGCGCTGCCTGCACACGTCTCTTTTGGTGAGAGCAGCAGGCAGTTGGGAGTCTGGGCGGGCCTGCTGGATAGGCGAGCACGTCTTTTCTTGCTCCTCCAACTGCGTGAGGAGGCCAACTGCGCGAGGAAGCGCGCGACGAACTGCTCCACGCCGTCACGCGGGAAGCAGTTGCGCCTCCTATAGAACTTCTTTCGCTCGGAGTAGGATCAACGAACGCGCATCTTCAGTTCGTAGGACGATTGCTCGATCCGACTCTGCTCAAAACGGCCCCTCTCCATGCTCATCTACGAAGTCAATTTGACCGTCGACGACACCGAAGCCACCCGTTACAGCACCTGGCTGCGGGAGCACATCCGTGAGATGCTTGACCTCGACGGCTTCGAGGCCGCCGTCTGGTACGATCGCCACGAGGACGGCGACACGGTTCCCGAGGACGACGAGCCCACCGGCCCGCGCGAGTGGACCATTCAGTACCAGGTTCGGGACCGCGAGGCCCTGCGAACCTACTTCAACGAGCACGCCCATCGAATGCGACGAAGCGGAAGCGAGCAATTTACCGATCACGTGTCCCTCGAACGACGCATCTTCGAACAGAAGCGTCTCTTCCAAGGTCGACGCAAAGAGGACACCGGTCCAATGTAAGCGGTCACCTGTGTCTTCAAGTCGACTGCTCCGCGGCGAAACGCGCCGTCCACACTGGATTCCGCCTGTATGGTCGAGTCCCCGCCCTGCGACGATGTCCGCGATCGGCTCGATTGCGTCGCAGACGAACGCGACGTCGTGGTGCTCTACGCCTGCGAGTCGGGAAGCCGGGCGTGGGGCTTCCCGTCCACCGACAGCGACTACGACGTGCGGGTCATCTACGTTCATCCACGCGACTGGTACCTCTCCATCGACCTGGCCCGGCGCAATGACACGATCGATCCGCCCATCACCGAGAACATCGACCTGCACGGCTGGGATCTGCGCAAGGCGCTCGGCCTCTTTCGGACCGCCAATCCCACGCTGTTGGACTGGTTGCAGTCCCCGATTGTGTATCGAGAAGAGGAGGCGGTGATGGACCGCTGGCGCGACCTCCTCCCGAGGTACTACACGCCCCGCGCCGCTGGGCACGCCTACCGCGGCATGGCCCAAAGCGTCGCCGAGCAAAATCTGGCCGACGAGCCGATTCAACATAAGACCTACCTCTACGTCCTCCGCGCACTGCTGGCCGTGCGCTGGGCCGAGCAGGACCGGGGACCTGTGCCGGTTGCGTTTGACCGCCTCGTCGAGGCGACGGTAGAAGACGACGTCCTCCGCGAAGCCATTGACGCCCTCGTGGCCCGGAAGCGAGCGGGCCGGGAGCTCGACGCGGGCCCACGCCTCCCGACGCTCCACGACTTCGTCGAGACCGAACTGGACCGGCAGGCCGACGCGCAATTCCCTGACGCAGCCCCCCGACCGGGCACAGGGCTGCTGAACGACTTCTTCCGGGCCGTACTGGACCGGATCGCTGACGCCCGGCATCCCTGATACCGACGCTGGGTCGAGGGATTGTCCCCCGGCGGAGATACCGTCCCTTCGATCCGCCGGCGTGCACCGGACTACGTCGGGAGACGACGGGAGGGAAGATAAGCAACCCATCTCCTCAGTTCGCGCTGATGTCGAGCACGCTGTTTAACGGGTGCCCACATCAGTTCGTCACGGCATCTTCAACGCACAATGAGACGACGTCCGGATCCTTCGCCCGCGGCATGGGTGTGATACACTCTACCTCGTGACAAAGTGGCAGTTGAGAAGGAGGCGCCGGCTGCCGCTC
>CAZSBW010000002.1:0-25946 GCA_964604815.1 uncultured Salinivenus sp.
CGGGCGCGTGTACGTTCGGGGCGAGAACCTGACCGACGAGACGGTTTTTATTGGACTGGGGCTGCCTCGGCCGGGACGGTCCTTTCGGGTTGGAGTGGATCTCACGCTTTGATTCGATCTGTCATGACCCCTGTCCGGCGTTTCTGGAGGTCAGTTCTCGTCGTCGCTTTGATCGGCGGCAGTGGCGTGGGATGTCAGTCACCGACGCCGCCATCGAAGGCGACAGCCACGTACGACCGACTCGTACGAGAGGCCCTTGCGCAGGCGAAGGCACGCCCAGACACCTCGCTGTTCTGGTTTACGAACACGGGGACGGAGGTAGCACGCAGCCTCATGATTGATCTCCAGGTCGATTATCTCCGCTACGACCGGAGGGCGGATGTCTTCTGCGTCTGGACGGGGGGGACGCTTCGGCCCGTTCAGGGCTACGTCACGGCGCCGGTGTCCAACGAGATTCCGGCTGACTCGATTGCGGCGCTCTGCACCGTCGACGGGCCGTGCTCAACCGAATCGGTGACGGAGAACTGGAGCCGATTTCGGTGTGGATAGATCGTCTGGTGGGGATGCTTGGAGCGTTGTCGCTTCCGCTGCTTCGATGTCGAATGGGACGGGCCTTACTGATCCGTGGATGGGGTTTCACCGGTCTGTGTGATCGGTAAAGACGATTCCGACGGGTAGCATACCATGGTCCCGGGAATCTGAGATTCTCAGGATCTCGATTCCCAGCATCTCGGATCTCTTCTCCCGCACGAAGAATGTGATTTGCCTACCTGTGCACGGACCAGTACGTCGATGAATTATGAGGGGGTGGAGGGAGGCGTTAGTTGTCGTCTGTTTGGGATGTCGAGGCGTTTTTTTCGATTGTGTGGGCGGGGCGGGCGACGGTGTAGCTGCGGGCCTCTGGGGCGTCGGCAAACAAGGGTTTGACCGCGGCCCAGGTGGACTGGAAAAGGTCGCTGCTGCGGTATTGTGCGAGGGCCTCTTCGCTTTCCCAGTGGCTGTGGGTCGTGCAAACGTGCGGGGCGTCGAGGTCGCGCCAGAGCGCCAGGCGGTGGCAGCCGGGGAAGTTGCGAATCTGCGGGGCCGTCTCGTCGAACCGGTCGAGGAACGTCTCCACGGTGTCGGGGGCAAACGTCATGCGGACGATGCGAATCAGCATTCGTCGATTGCAAAGTAGAAGACTGGGAAATTGAGAATGCAGAGGTCGGATACGGGCGCGGGAATCAGGAGTTGAGGAGGTGCCGGCCGATGCGGCATTCCAGGCAGCCGCCGGCGGTACAGTACTCGCGGTACAGCTGATGGAGGCCCTGTGCTTCGAAGGCCGACTCGGCGTCGGTGCCGAGGTCGCGGAAGCGGCGCACGACCTTGTCGCGGGAGGCGGAGAGGGAGCGGATGACGTCGAGGGCCGCGTCGGCCTGGGCGGCGTCGTCCCGCCGATCGGCGTCGAGCAGGAGGGTGGGCGCCACGGCGTTGACCAAAAGGGTGTCGCGTCGGGAGGGGCCGAGGCTGGGGTCGTGCTCGGAGGCGGACTTCGTGAGGTGGTAGTGCGTGCGCCAGAAGGCCGGGGGGCGAGCCGCGAGGGCTTCGCGCAGTTCCTCGGTAGGCCGGTCCGTTTTCAGCACCGAGCGGAGAGTGGGCAGCACCTCGTCGGCAAGGAGGCCCCCTTCTGCGTACCAGGCCGCCGCCTGCGCGATGCGAAGCGGAGGAAAGTTGTTGGGACGGAGGCGAAAGAAGGTCCAGCTCGTTGCTTCCATCTCGGGAATTTCGAACTGCACCTGCAGCCGCCGATAGCGGTCGCGCAGGTCCATCGCGTAATCGGCGGTCGCGCGGTCGGCATCGAGCAGGTCTTCGGGGTGGGGCAGCAGCCCGGCGACGCCGAGGTGGAGGGCTTCCCGGTTGCGCGGCTTCTGGATGGTGCGGACCAGCGACGGGGGAAGACGCCGGGCCAGCGTCGTCATTGGGGCGTCATTTTTTGAGTAGCCGAGGCCCGCGAACAGGCGCTCGTGGAGGCGCTCTTCGAGGCCGGCGTCTGCGCGTTCGGCCAGTTGGTCGCGCTTGGAGGCGAGGCGCTCGCGGGCGAGGTGGGCGATCCAGTCGCGTTTGGTTTGTTCGGGGACCTCCGTCCAGCGGGAGGCGCAGGGCAACTCGTCCTCGTCGGTGCGGGTGTGGAACGCGTGCAGCAGCTCGCGGAGGGGCGTGTCAAGGCGCGGGTAGAGGACAATTTCCGGTACGGTAGACTCGTCGGCCCGGAGGAGGCCGCCGGTCCACACGTCGGCGTGGAGGGTGACGTGGAGGACGACGCTGTCGTATCGCGGATCACTATTATGGTCGTGCTCGAACCAGCCGCCGGACGTGGTGTGGATCTCGATGTGCCCCCGCCAGTTCATCTCGCCGATGCGAACGTGGGCGTTCAGAAAGTCGGGGCCGGCGTCAGTGTTGGGATGGCCTGCGTGCAAGATCTGAATGGGTGTTCCCTCGGTGGTCGTGAGGTTCTCGGCGTCGAACCGCTGGTGCTGCCAGAGGTCGTGGACGAGGGCCTCGGGAACCTGCACGTCGGGCTCCGGCTCCTGGAGGGCAACCGCGACGCGCGTGTCGTGTACGTCATAGACCTGATGCGATGGCGGTGCAGTGTCGGACATGGGGAAGAAACGAGTTCAGTGCAACGTGATCGCTCGTCCATGTAGACATCTGTAGGCGGGAAATCTAACGATACGAGGCGGAGGCCAGGGCGATCACGCGCAAAAAGACTTCTTGGAGGGTTGGAAGCGCTTCTGCCGCCGGTCAGCGACGTCGTCAGCAATGAACGGAGGCATGGATTCATGGATGTATCGACGCTCCGCTCTGAACGGGGCCACCGTCGACGCTCGAGGCCAGGATGCAGGACAATCGCATCAAATTTCTGCTCAGTTCGGACGGATAGGTTCTGAGAGCTGGGATTTCCGGAGCCAATCTCAGGGCGACGGTGTGGGATATTTCGTCGTTGGTACGATTGCCGGGGGACAGGATGCGATTGCTGAGAGTATAAGGCGTAGCCGGAGAGCCAATTGAAAGACGGCTCCTTCCTCGGCTCGTCGATTGGGGGACAACGTCTGGAAAAACTGGTTCTCGCTCCCGCCGATCACGAGTCCAATCATCTGTAAACCAACCTCACTGACGTCATGGGAGAGACTTTCGATCGCGTCGAGACGCTTCGCGAGGACCCACGCGACGACATTCCGATGGCTCACCGCATGAAACGATTCGTGGAGGCGCTCCAGATTCGGATCACCAAGAAGCTGGAGGCGGTGGACGGCTCTACGTCTTTCGAGGTGGATCGCTGGGACCGCGAGGAGGGAGGTGGGGGCGGCATCACGGCTGTCATTGAGGGGGGCGACGTGTTCGAGAAGGGCGGCGTGAATACGTCGGCGGTACACGGGCCGCTGCCGAACCGAATGGCGGAGGTTATGGAGGTGGACATGAAGCCGTTCTACGCAACGGGATTGTCGCTGGTGGTCCATCCGCGGTCGCCGCACGTGCCCACGGTTCACGCCAACTTCCGCTACTTTGCGCTCGGCGACGACTTGATGGATCCCGACGACCAGTGGTTCGGCGGCGGGGCCGATCTGACGCCGTACTATCCCCGCCTGGAGGACGCGCAGCACTTCCATCGGGTGTGGAAGCGGGTGTGCGACCGACACGACGACGTGGCCGACTACGCGGCCTTCAAGCGCGAGTGTGACGAGTACTTCTATCTCGATCACCGCGACGAGGCGCGCGGCGTGGGGGGAATCTTCTACGACTATCTGCGCGACGACCCGGAAGGCACCTTTTTCTTCACTCGGGAATCGGGACGCGCCTTTCTGGAGTCCTATCTGCCCATTGTGGAACGGCGGCTGCAGGACGATTGGGGCAAGCGGGAACGGAAATTCCAGCTCCGGCGGCGCGGGCGGTACGTCGAGTTCAATCTGGTCTACGACCGAGGGACAAAGTTCGGGCTCGAAACCGACGGGCGCACAGAGAGCATCCTCATGAGCCTGCCGCCGCACGTAACCTGGGCCTACGATCGCCATCCGGACCCGGACACGCCCGAGCACCGCGCTTTGTGGTATTTCGAACCGCGAGACTGGTTGAATCTCACTTCCGGGGACGTACCAGAAGACACAGCATAACATTTCTTTCCTGAGAGGCTCTTTAACAGACGTTGACCGTTCCCTTACTTCAGTTGACAGGCGGGAGTGAATTGAATGAATACTCCGGATACGCGAGCGTTTTCGGTCGAAAGTTCAAGCCGGACCCGGAACTGAAAAATGGGGCGAGACGCATAACTCCGTAACATTTTCCGGACAAACCTCCTCGCTGATTGCCACTTCCGGTTTACATGACGCCCCTCGACTTTCTGCGCTGGTACGAGTCCGACGAGCAGATTCTTCAGGGGGGATATTATCCGACCGCCCCCCTCGAGGTGAATGAAAACGAACGAGTGGGGGTCGTCCTCCTCAATCGCGGAGGTCCGGAGACCCTCGACGATGTCGAAGCGTTCCTCTACAATTGCTACATGGATCCGGCCCGGTACGACCTGCCGGTCGGGGGGCGCCTGCGGCACTGGGCCTGTGGGGCTGCGGCCTCGTTTCGGGCGTCCAGCGTGCGGGACGACTATGAACTCATCGGGGGCGGATCGCCCCTCACACGGTTCACCTACGAGCAAGCCGATAGCCTGCAGCAACACCTCAACGAGCAGTTCGGCAATCCCACTGGGATTGACTTCCGAACCTACGTGGCCATGCGCTACTGGCACCCCTTCAGCGAGGCGGCCGCCAAGCAAATGGAAGAGGATGACGTTGATCGAGTGGTGCTGTTGCCGCTTCATCCGCAGTATTCAAAGAGCACGAGCGGTTCATCGCTCGCACGCTGGAAGGCGCTCGACGAGGCCGGAACGGTTCCGGACCGGCCCGCGACCACCGTCGTCGAGTACGCCGCCAATCCGAAGTTCGTGCGGGCCCTCTCCGAGCGGATCGACGAAGGACTTCAGCGCTTTCCTCGCGAGCTCCGGGACGACGTGCAGCTCCTCTTTAGTGCGCACGGCACCTCTCAGCGCGATCGGGAGCGCCGGAAGGATCCCTACTGTTGCCTCGTGCACTCGACGGTGGAGCAGGTGATGCGCCATCGGGGACACGATCGGCCTTTCCGCACGGCTTTTCGAGAGACGAGCGGCGTGCAGTCAGGACTTACGCCGACTACCACGGAGGTGCTGGACGAGTTCGCAGAAAAGGGCGAAACCGCGGTCCTCGTTGTGCCTGTGTCTTACGTCACCGATCACTTCGAGACGAACTACGGGCTCGACATTGACGTGCGGAGGGCGGCCGAATATGCCGGCATCCATCACTACGAGGTGACCTCTGCCCTGAATACCCATCCGCTGTTCATCGAGGCCCTTGGAGAAGCGACCGTTGCCCAGTTAAAACTGCCCGTAGACGTCAATCAATTGCGAGTGGGGGGAGATGGCCTCTCCCAGGACTACCCGTTGCGCCCGCTCGACGACATGCCGCGCCACAATTCCGGGGAGCGCGAGGCACACTGTCCGAACTGTGGCTGTAACGGGGAGGCACGTCGCTGGACCGTTGCCGACGACGTGCCCGACTCGGAGGCTCTGCAGGCGGGGGAAGACGAGGAGTCGTCGACGAAAGCATCTGAATCCCGCTGATCGCCGTTCGTCGCCTGAGCCTCGTCGCGGTTTCGTGCCATTGCTCTAAGAGGACGATTCCAGCCTTCATGGCCGACGTCGACCGACGCTCGCCGTCCGATCATCTGTTACGCACGCTGGCCGCCGTGCCCGTCTCCAGCGAGATTCTCGATCTGGGATGCGGACGGGGACGCCACACCGAGGCACTGCTTCGGCTCGGCTTTCCCGTTCATGCCTGCGATCCGCGCCCCGAGGCCGTCGAGGCGACGCGGGCCACGATCGCGGACCTGTTGGAGCAAGGGGAGGTGGAGGCTGTCGTCCAGGTCGCGATGCTCGACGCCATGGACTACTCGGACGCCACCTTCGACTGGATCGTAGCCGTGGAGGCGGAAACCTACGCCTCGACGGAGGACGACCTCCGCGTTCTGTTTGAGGAAGCACGGCGCCTCCTCAAGCCGGGAGGATGGTTCTACCTGTCATTGCCGGCCGTCGAGGAAGAGGGAGCTCCCCCTGAGCTGGGCGTGGACGCGTCCGCTCGGTTCAACGAAGACACGATCGAGCGGCAGCGGAGGGCGGCCGATCTGGCCGAGGCAAGTGCTCCGTCGCGCGTCGACGGACAGGGCGAGATGCCGTCCCGCATCCGAGCCATTTACCGCCGCGTGGAGCCTCACACACCGGGGTAGAACGCCGGGTTACGAGCGGGTCATTTAGCAGGCCGCAATCGAACCACGCATCTACGCGGACGTTGATTTGGGCCCTCAGACGAGAGGCACCCTTTCTAAAACATCGGTCAATCCATGGAAATTGCACCGTCTGACCTCGATCTCCGTCGCAGCGAGGCTCTTTACAGCCGCGCGCAGCAGTGTATTCCCGGAGGGGTAAACTCGCCCGCCCGGGCCTTCGACAGCGTGGGCGGTACTCCCTTGTTCATTGAGGAAGCCGAAGGGGCGTATCTGACGGACGCGGACGAAAACCGGTACGTGGATTACGTCGGGTCCTGGGGACCGATGATCTTCGGGCACGCGCACCCGGACGTGGAAGAGGCCGTGCAAGAGCAGACGACAGCCTCCACCTCCTTCGGGGCACCGACCGAGATTGAAATCGAGGTTGCGGAGCTGGTGTGCAATCTCGTGCCGTCGGTCGAGAAGGTGCGCATGGTCAATTCCGGCACGGAGGCTACCATGAGTGCGGCACGCCTGGCCCGGGGCTACACCGGTCGAGACAAGATCATCAAGTTCGAGGGCAACTATCACGGTCACGGTGACTTCTTCCTCATTGCCGCCGGCAGCGGCCCCATGACCCTGAGCGAGCCCGACTCGCCGGGCGTCACGGAGGGCAATGCGAAGGACACGCTGCTCGCTCCGTTCAATGATCTTGCGTACGTCGAGAAGCTCATGGAAGCCAATGCGGGCGAGGTGGCCTGTATCATCGTCGAACCGATTGCCGGCAACATGGGCTGCATTCCGCCCGAGCCGGGCTTCCTGGAGGGCCTTCGCGAGCTCTGCGACGCTCACGAGGTGGTTCTCATCTTCGACGAGGTGATGACGGGCTTTCGCGTGGCGCCGGGCGGGGCCCAGGAACGCTACGGTGTGACGCCGGATCTGACGTGTCTGGGCAAGATTATTGGCGGCGGACTGCCGGTGGGGGCGTACGGCGGTCGACAGGAGATCATGGACTACGTGTCGCCTACGGGGCCGGTCTACCAGGCAGGTACGCTCAGCGGCAATCCGCTCGCGATGCGCGCCGGTCACGCTGTGCTTTCGAAGATCGCCGAGGAGATGGACGCGCTATACGACGAGCTGGAGGAGTTCGGCGCGGCGCTGGAGGCGGGCATGCATCACAACCTCGATGCCCTCGATCTCGACTACACCACGAACCGGGTCGGAGCCATGGCGAGTCTATTCTTTACCGACGAGCAGGTTGTAGACCAGGAGACGGCGAAGACGACGGACACCGATGCGTATGCTGCTTACTTCCACGCCATGCTGGAGGAGGGTATTTACCTCCCCCCGTCCCAGTTCGAGGCCATTTTCTTCGGGACTGCCCACGGCGAAGAGGAACTCGACGCAACACTGGAGGCACAGCGTAACGCCCTGAGGCGGATTCACTGAGGGTGCAGATGCCGGGGATTGGGGCCGAGCGAGCGTCTCAGTCTTTCGCGGCGGACAGAAGGCCCGATATCCCTTCGTACTGATCCGTGCACGGGTAGGTAAACACCGTTCTTCGTGTGAGAAGAACCGTGGTTTGATATAAGCAGAGATCGTCTTTAGGAACCCATTCACGTATCAGTAAACCGGCCCGCTGGGTTTCTGGATGTATTCAAGGGACGCCCTGGGGTCGGTCCATCTCTTTTCCCTGCCACCACGTCCATCTGGAGCAGGGACAGCAGACGGCTCTACGGCGTCCACAGCTTCACGTCCTCGTCCTTACTGCCAGAGAGGACGTAGCGCCCATCGGGGGAGAAGGCGATGGCGTTGACGCCCTCGGCGTCGCCTTCGAAGACGTAGCCAAGCTGTCCGTCTTCCACCCGCCAAAGCTGAACGGTCATGTCGCTGCTGCCGCTGAGGACGTACTGTCCGTCGGGGGAGAAGGCGACGGCGATCACGAGGCCCGAGTGCCCCTCGAAGGTGCGGAGCAGATCGCCCGATTCCACGTCCCAGAGGCGAGCCGTCATGTCGTCGCTGCCGGAGAGGGCATACTCGCCGTTCGGAGAAAAGGCGACGGAGAAGACATAGGTGGAATCCCAGTCGCCCTCGTCAAAAACGCGTGCCACTTCGCCCGTAGCGGTTTCCCAGAGCTTGAGCGTACCCGACTGCCCGCTTCCCGAGAGAACGTACTTTCCGTCCGGCGAGAAGGTGACAGAAAAGATAGCCTCGTCGTTGTCGTCAAAGCGACGGACGAGGTCGCCGGTATCGGTGTCCCAAAGGTGAAGGGTGCCGGAGGCATTGCCGCCTGACAGAATTCGTTCCCCGTCGGGCGAGAATGTTGCGCCGAGCACGGCCTCCGAATGATCTTCGACGGTTCGGATGGCGTCGCCGCTGTCCACGTCCCACAGCCGCACAATTCCGTCGGAGGTTTCGGAGACGAGCTGATCGCCGTCCGGAGACAGGGCAACGGAAATGGGCTGTTCGGTGAGGCCGTGAAAGGTTTGGATCTCCCGTCCGGTGACGACCTCCCAGAGCTTGATTGTGTTGTTGGCGGCGCCAGACAGCGCGTACTGTCCATCCGGAGAGAAAGAGACGGCGTTTACCCAGTCGGCATTGCCTTCGAGGGTTCGCACAATGTGAAGCCGTTGGCGTTGTGGACTGGCGCCATCGGCTGACACAGACTCTTCTTCTTCCTCTTCCTCCTCGGCGGTTGCCGTTTCTTCTTCGGTGGTCGCCGTTTCCTCTTCAGCGGCCGTTGCGGTTTCGGGCATTGCGGGAGCAGGTTCCTCGCCTTCTTCTTCGCCCGGCCGATACACCTGTGTCTGAGCGGGTTCGTCCGAGTCTTGACTGTCCCCTTCCGTAACGGCCACTTGTTCGTCGCCGTCGGCCGCGCCGTCGCCAGAGGGAGAAGGAACTTCCACCTCCTCGCCCGGATCCTCCGAGCGAAGGGCTTCAGCCGCTTCGTCGCCGCTCTGGTACCGGTCCTCCGGCTCCTTCTTCAGCAGTTTCGCGATTACTTGCTCCAGCCACGGCGGAATCTCGTCGTTGATTTGTCGGGGAGGCGTGTACGATTCGTGGAGCACCTTGTAGACAACGCTCATCGGGTGACCGCCCGTGTGAGGCAGTTTCCCCGTGAGCGACTCGTACAGCACCACCCCGAGGCTGTACAGATCTCCCCGAGCATCCACATCATTTCCTCGCGCTTGCTCCGGACTCATGTATTCGGGGGTGCCGAGCACGGTCCCCGTTTGCGTGAGTCGAGCATCCGAGCCGGCGTAGGCGATGCCGAAGTCCATGAGGACTGGGCGTCCCACGTCGGTCACCATGACGTTAGAGCTTTTCACGTCGCGGTGGACGGTTCCCTCTTCGTGAGCATACCCCAGGGCCTCTGCGACCGGGGCGATCAGACTTACGGCTTGGCTGGGGGGAACAGGCCCCTTCTCCTGAACGATTTCGTGGAGGTCGCGCCCCTCCAGGTACTCCATCGCCATGTAGTGCACGCCGTTGATCTCTCCCTCATCGAAGATCGTGACGATGTGAGGATGGTTGAGCTGGGCCGCCGACTGTGCCTCACGGTGGAAGCGTTCCAGCATCTTCCGGTCGTGGGTCATGCCCTGGGGCAGGACTTTCAGGGCCACTTCACGTCCCAGGTTTTCTTGAACGGCCTTGTAGACGATGGCCATCCCCCCGCGCCCAAGTTCTTTCTCGATGTTGTATTCCGAAGCCAAGGCATCCCGAACGAGGGTTTCGGGATTGGAAGAGAGTGTGCCCGTTCCGGTCCCCGACGATGTTTCCGGAGGGTCGTCTTCAAGCCACTCACCGCAGTGCTTGCATTTGCGGGCAGCTTCGAGGATTTCTTCGTGACAATATGGACAACGCTTAGTGGCTTCAGACATGTCCTGACTACGGTTCGTGCGCTACACCTGCTTCCAATTCGGGGAGCGACAGCCTGCCTGCGGGAGCACTGTCGGGGGAGCAGGAAATCGGAAAGACCGATGAGGAAAGTGTGCCCGGATAAGAACGAAACAGGAAAGTTTCGAACGACCAGCGAAAATCCTGGGCAGTAGTAGTCGCTGGTTCCAACCTGTTTACCGTACGCAGACGAGCAATAATGTTGCCAAGTTCTAGACTAGAGGAGAGAACGGGAGGCTGCGGATTAAGCATGTCCCGAAAGACCCCTGGTCCACGACGAGAAAGGACCCCTAGTCACGTTCATAACGGAGCATGAGTTCACCCATTCGAATCATGTCGCCTCCCTCCAGTTCAGTTGTTTCTCCAGTCGGGAGGTCATTTCCGTTCACAATCGTGGGATTCGTTTCGCTCGTGTTCTTCAGAAGAATCTTGTCGTCCTGTTGAATAATTTCCGCCTGCATACGGGAGACAGTTCGGTAGGTGTCTCCGAGTTGAATGTGAGCGAAGGCTTTTTCGCCTTCCACTTCGGCTCGCCCAATCGTAACGACGTTCCCCTCTGGCGTCGGGCGACCGGCGATTCGGAACTCCTTGCCTTGATCGGGACCAGCGGCAATAACGAGGCGACCCGGTACAAACTTCATCGTCTTTGGTGGGGCCTTGAACTTCAAGGTCTCCGGACCTTCCGAGTCTTCCTCGGGAGCCTGTGAGCTACTGGATTCGGATTTAATCCGCTGTTGAGACGGTTCGGGGAAACCGGTTTCGGCTTCTTCACCGTCGGCGCCGAGCTCAGTGGAAGAAAGGTCGGAGGAGGGCTCTCCAGAATCAGAAACCCCATCCCCTACAGATGCTGTTTCGGCAGGGGCGGGCTCCTCGGAACTGGCGTATGCAAAGTACGCCATGACCGCCACCACGAGAAGCCCAAGTCCAGCAATCAGGAGCACGAAGATGAAAGTGAACCCCTCACCAAGGGATTCACTGGAACTGGTCTGGTCCTGAGAGGCAGAAGCAATTTGGGATCGACTGCTCTCTTCCAGTCGGGCCGCGTTTTCTCCGAAGGGAGTATCTTCGACGATAGCCTCTACACTCATCCTGGCTCCTGTGTCAGGGAGCTTTTCCGAGGTTTCGACGCGAATTTCCGCTCCACTGTTGTCCGTTATCACATAGTACTTGATCTCCTTTTCGGGGCTGGTCTCGATGTGACGGTCGACTGTTCCCTCAACAGTGACGCTGCTTCCGCTGTATTTGCCCGGGTTACCAAGAATGTCCTTAATTGAGGTTTGGGCTTGGGCACTCCAAACCCCTAGTGCTAGGAAAAGGCACATCCAGGCAAATGAACGCATTGTCGTTGCAGGGGTCCTGAAATACCGATTCATGGGGGAAGACATCAGCAATTGGCTTGCTTTCGATTTAACTGCGAGCGAGGCCTTAATTTTGGGTGAGGCCAATACGAATGACCCCATTCCAGTTTTTCTGGATATATATCGGCCACACGACTTCACGGACCGACTGACCGCTGTACGTTATTGAATGGTGATAGAGGGAGCGGGTTTTCGAGGTCTCTTTCCACTTTGTGTCTTCATATCCGATACTCTCCCGGTCGAAGTTGTATGATTCCTGAACCCCCCCTACGTCGTTCTGAATACAATAGTAGCTTAGAAGCGACGAATCGTCAAAAATCTTGCGATACGAGCTTAGGTCCTGGTCGGCAATAGAGGAACTGCTTATAAACGTTCCCACAGCGCTGCCAATAGCGGGGGCTGTTTCTGTGAACGTAAGACTGTACAGCTTTTTCCACTGCTCATCGCTTTCGATGTTTTCGTAGATCGTTTCCAGACGAACGCTTTCCTCTGGCGTCGTCGCGACACCGAGCTCGAGAACGAGGAATCGTTCCTCAAGTGGACTCACGAGCCAAGCCATCGAGTCTCCAGTTGACTGAAGCAAGGAAATCGTTCCTTCGACCTTTTCCAGGAGGGAGCCATCGGGCTGGTTCGCCTCGTTCCCGTACATTCCCCTTTCCACTTTTCCATTCGGCTTAAGGGTGTAAAACGCCTTGACGTATTTCGGAAAGTTGATTCGTTTGAGGCTGCTCCGAACGTGGGAGAGCGCGGACTGAGAGGGCTGATTTCTATAAAAGATCGATCCTGCTCGAAGGAGAGGGGCGGTGAATTGGCCTCGAATGGAGATGACCGACGAAAGAACTGATTCCGGAGACGGGTCGCGGCGGGCACGCTTTCGGGCGAGCGCGTACGCATCCTCAAAGCGCCCGTTCAGAAAGTAGTGTTCTTCGAGAGTGCCAGCAATGTCTGTCCAAGTCGCAAGAGACTGGTCCCCGTTCCAGTTTTGAATCAGCCACTCGTAGGAATTCACCATGGCCCGCTTTGCACCCAGTTCCTTCGCAGAGGTGCCGCAGTAGTACTCGGCCACAAAGTTTTCGTTAACGAAGTCTGAATAGGAGCGACAGAGCCGATAGGTCGAGCGAAAGTTTCCTCCACCGTACTCCTCTTTCAGAAGAGACAAAACGTAAGACGTAGCTCGTCTCTCGAACCGGGCCTTCTGAGCCGAACTGACGTAGGACTGGCTGGAGAGGACGTTCATAAAACGTTGGAAGGCCGACTGACCTTGGCCCTGAACTACGTTGTACCACTCCTCAAAAGCCTCAACAATCTTCTCACGCACCTCCTCGATGTCGCAGTTTTGGGCAGTGCTATTGAGCACCTTTATAGCGCGCGTGTAATTGGATTTTTGAAGAAGCCCTTCGGCAAGCTTGATCTGTCGCTGCGCAAAGTCTTCGCAGGAGGAAGAAGACAGGTGAGAGTAACTCGAACCTTCTTCTCCGGATACAGATGCAGGATGTGCTTGGAGGGGAATTCCACAGAAGAGGGAGAGGAGAAGAAAGAAGGCAATTTTGCCTGAAGGCTGCAAAGTTGTCATGGCGGATTAATGCTCGGAATCAGAAACAGGAGTGCAATCCGTTCACGCCGCTCACGAGAAGACACTAGAAAGGCTGGACCATGCCAGCTAGCGTGGCCTCGAGAGAGACCTGCCTTAAGACTGAATATGGAAACAAGCCGAAATGGATGACTGACGTTCAACGAGGGCCCGCACTATTCTTCCAATTTCGGATATATACATTGAAAATTTACAATAGACGACTGTAGTTCTTCAACCAATTGCCAAACTACGAGCGTTCCACGGAGATTGCAAGCTGCAAATGTGAGGAGAGAAAATTCTGCTCACTGGTACCTTCTCTGTCCCAGTGCTCTCCGATGCGAGTGGTAGAGGCAACTCCGCTCCGTAAAATTGTTCTCGACGAGACGAACGCAGATTGCTGTCGTGGCGACGGGACATGAAGCAACTCCGCATTCAGTGAGAAGAAAGAAGGCGCTACGGATTTTGGAATGAGTCCTTTTCAACAATTGAAGGCTGGTCCGTCACGCTGATCTTGACGCACCGTTGGGGATCAGCCGAGATTGATTGATCGGGAGTGAATCCCGGCTGGGACCCCAAGAGACTGTTTCGATTCTTTAATGTCTTGAAATCGAAAGACGATCGAACCGGCCCTGGTGCTTGCGATCCGTTCAGAACGAAAAAGCCGAACAGGAGCCACTGGCTTGCAATTGTCCGGTACTGCTTGAATCCTCCTCGTGTGAGATCAAAACAGTCTCCAGGAGTCGGTCTTCGAGGGTCGCCACTGCGACCAGACGACCGGGGACGGTCCGGCACGTCGATGTTGGCATGGCCAACTACGCGGGCTCTTCCTCGCGCGGCGGGAAGGGGTAGGTGCGTACTCGCCCCAGTTCACGCTCGAGGGTGCCTGCTTCCGCGAGCACGGCAGAGATGTTATCTGTAGATCCAGAGTAATAGGCTAGGGAGACGAGCGATTCAGCCGCCGTTTGTAGGTCGGGCGTTCCCAACATGTAAGATTTGAACAGTTGCTCTTGGTCTTGAAGCTTGTCGACAATGAGCCCATCTGAACATAGAAGAAACCCATCCTGCTCACTCAACTCGTAGTGGGGGTTGTCCTTCGGAAAGAAGTCGGGCTCGTCTCCCGACCCGTCGAGCGTCTTGTTGATGATGTGACCGTATTGCTCAACAAATTCCGGATCAATGTTATCTTCCCCCGCCTCTTTCTCGAATTCTCGCAAATACGAGTGGTCTTCGGTGACCTGCTGAATCTCTCCGCTGGTGAGGTAGTAGACCCGACTGTCTCCCAGATTTCCGGCAATGAACCGGTTATCGCAGCCCAGCACGCAAGTAAGGGTTGTGCCCATCCCTTCCAGGGATGGATCCTTGTCGGTGATCTCGCGGATGGAGGCCTGAGCTTGATCAAAGGCCTCATCGAGGATTCCTTTGAGCATGTCAGGAGCAACTGATTCCTCGAAATGGTCTCTCAGGACAGATTCCACTGTCTGGAGGACGGTCTGACTCGCAATTTGACCTCCAGCCACGCCTCCCATCCCATCCGCTACACCGAGAAAGAATGAATCGGGCGAGGGGTAAAAATGTAGGATGTCGTCCTGGTTCACATCCCGGCGCCCTGGAAATGTCGTGCCGTGAGCAGAGATCGGTAGCATTACGAAATGCGGTCTGGTTGAATGAGCACTTCAGACGGTGGCAGCAGAGGGTCCAGGCAGAGCACACGACTGGGACACTATGAGTACACCGCTGATTCCGTCTCGGTCGTCTGGCTTTTGCAAGGCTTCAAAGCAAGATACAAGTCACGGAGGACCTCTTCAGATTGTTCGGAGAAACGGGGAGCAGAGCGAAGAAAACAAGTGTTGAACGGATCGGGATCGTATTCTACGACATTTGCTCCGGGTTGGCATCCCGCGAGTGATTCTTTTTAGGACAATGCCAGGGGTGTCCTCCGATGGGGAAAACTGGGCGAAGAGGTCCCCTCAAGGCTTGCTTCACCGGCATCTAGTCTAAAAGATCGTGCCGAAAATCTGCCGGTCGCGGCACATACACCTAAACAGCAAGAAGTTTTGCTTCGGTTTCATTCGGGGTGTCGAAGTCTTGAAGCAGAAGGTCGGGATTGTGTGACGCCAGGTCTGACGAACTGGGCCTGCCGGTAGAGACGGCAACGGCACATGCTCCTGCTTGCCGGGCAGAGGTAATGTCGTGTTCCGTGTCTCCAATGACAACCGTGTCTTCGAGAGAAAGGGAGTGCCCAGTGTGTTCGGTGGCACGATGGAGAGCCAAGCCGGGAAGCTTCGATCGGTTGGCGTGATCGCTTCCAAATCCCCCAATTGAAAAGTGGTCGGCGAGGTCAGCGGTTCGTAGTTTGTGGAAAGCAACCGGTTTGAGGTTTCCCGTCACGAGCCCGAGAACGGTGTCGTCCCGATTGGCAAGCCGGGAGACAAGTGCAGTCGCTCCGGCGAGAGGCATCACGTTCGTCGAGTGGATCGTCTCTCGTGCGATTTCGGCGTAGACCCCAGCCACTTCGGAAAGAAGGTCCTCGCCCGCCGAGAGTCCATTCGTGGTGAGTACTTCCCGGAGGATGTTTGGATCTGTGCGTCCGGAAAAAGAGATGTGATCGAGGGAGACGGAATGCCCGGTTACGTGCTCGACGGCCCGTACAATGGCAGTCTGGCCACCGCCATCCACGCGGAGAAGGGTCCCATCGATGTCGAAGAGGAGTAGCCGCATGCCAGCAGAGCAGAAAAGTTACATTGAAAAGGCTCTTCTCATAACTTGATGCGAGGAGCACAGTTCGGAGAAGGGGTGAAAATGTGGAAACGCTAGTTACGTGGGGGCTGTTGACTGTGTCCTGATCGGCGACCGGCGAGCACGAATCCAGGACTCCGTTCGAAGGTAAAAGAAATTTGGCCCCGAAATTCTAGCCAAGATCTCAACAGAAGGACTCCCATTGGGGACACGTCTCACACCGTCTTTTTCCTGAACGAGACTGCACTTTGCTGAATGGCCGATCTTGATCGACTAATCTCCGACGAACAGGAGAATACGCTGTATCTGATTGATGCTATGGCGCTCGCCTATCGGGCTCATTACATTTTCATTAGCCGCCCCTTGATCAACTCAAAGGGGCAAAATACCTCCGCCGCTTACGGCTTCACGAACTCGCTTCTGAAGCTCATCGAAGATCATTCGATCGAGCACGCGGCGGTGGTCTTTGATGCAGAGAGCGACGGCGACTCCTTCCGGGAGCAGATCTATGAGGACTATAAGGCCAATCGCGACCCCCCGCCCGAGGAGCTTCTGGAAAACCTCCCGTACATCAAGGAGATCGTGCGGGCGATGGACATTCCAGTTCTCGAAGTCCCAAACGTAGAAGCCGACGACGTAATTGGCACCCTTGCTCGTCAGGCCGAAGAGGATGGGGCCGACGTAGTGATCGTTTCTCCGGACAAGGATTTCAAGCAACTCCTGACCGAGAAGGTCTCTATCTACAAACCGTCTCGGGGAGACGAGGCCTTCGAGATCATTACGGATGACGACTTTCGCGAAGAGTATGAGTTGGACCCCGTCCAATTCATCGATATGCTCGCCCTCTGGGGCGACACGTCCGACAACGTGCCCGGCGTGCCGAACATCGGGGAAAAGACGTCCATGAAGTACCTCAAGGACTACTACGACGTCGAGGAGGTTATCGAGAACGCCGATCAGATTGGGGGGAAGCGCGGGCAGAACCTCCAGGAGTATGCCGAGGAGGCGCGCATGTCGAAGCGCCTCGTCCGCATCCGCACGGACCTGGACGTGGGAATGGACTGGCACGAGCTTCGACGCGCCAATCCGGACGAACAGGCCCTGCGGTCGCTCTTTCGAGAGTTGGAGTTCGATTCCTTCATCGATCGCCTCGATCTCGTCGGCGGGGACGGCGCCGAGGGCGATGGCGCAGCGGAGGAGGATCCGGCGCTTGAATTTGACTTTGGTCCCTACGAGGAGGTGCAGGAGCTCGATGCCGATGCCGTCGACTACGACTTCGTGCAGAACCGCGATGAACTGGAGGCCTTCGCAGAGCGATTGACGGAGCAGTCCCGCTACGCCTTCGACACGGAGACCACTTCCAAAGACCCGATGTACGCGTCGCTCGTGGGCCTTTCCTTCAGCTGGGTAGAGGAGGCGGCTACCTATGTGCCCACCCCGCTTCCGGACGGCACCGACACCGACGCCGTCCTCGACGTGCTCGGGCCCATTCTAGAAAAAGAAACGACCACGGTGGGACACAATCTGAAGTACGACCTCCTGGTGATGCGTCGGCACGGCGTGAAGGTGGGGGGGCCGCTCGTGGACACGATGGTGGCCCACTATCTGGTGTCCCCGGAGGAAAATCACAACCTTGGCGACGTGGCCCGGTCGGTGCTAAACTACAAGATGGTGCCCATTTCGGACCTCATCGGCGACGAGGTCGACGAAGACTCCATGCGCGACGTGGCGGTGGAGAACGCCGCCCCCTACGCCTGTGAGGATGCCGACATTGCGCTTCGTCTCGCCGGTGCGCTCCGAGAGCGGCTGGACGAGGACAAATTGCTGGAGATCGCGGAGGACATGGAATTTCCGCTCGTGCGGGTGCTCGCCGAGATGGAGCACGTGGGCATTCGGGTGGACACAGACGTGCTCGACGAAATCTCGGCGGGGTTGCAGGAGGAGCTCGACGAGATCGAAGAGCAAATCTTTGAGATGGCCGGAACGGAGTTCAACATCAATTCCCGGCAGCAGCTCGCCGAGGTCCTCTTTGACGAGCTCGATCTTCCGGTTGTCTCCAAAACGCCGACGGGGAAGCGATCGACGAAGGAGAGCGTGCTGGAGGAGCTGTCGACCGAGCACGAGGTGCCCGCCCTCGTCCTTGACTGGCGCTCCACCTACAAGATCAAAAGCACCTACCTCGACGCGCTGGGCGAGCTCGTACATCCGGAGACGGGGCGCATCCACACGAGCTTTAATCAGACGCGCACCTCCACCGGGCGCCTTTCGTCCAGCGACCCCAACCTCCAGAACATTCCCATCCGCACTGAGATGGGGCGCGAGATTCGACGGGCGTTCATGCCCCGGGAGGGCTGGACGCTGATGGCGGCGGACTACGCGCAGATTGAGCTCCGCATTCTCGCCTCCATGAGCGGGGACGAGGCCATGCAGAACACATTCCGTGAGGGCGGCGACATTCACACCGACGCCGCGGCTCGCGTCTACGGCCTCGACCCCGAGGACGTGACTTCGGACCAGCGCCGCAAGGCGAAGGAGGTGAACTACGGCATCCCATACGGCATCTCGCCGTGGGGCCTCGCCCAGCGCCTGCGGATGCCGGTCGACGAGGCGCAGGACCTCATCAAGCAGTACCGACAGTCCTATCCCGGCGTCTCGCAACTCCTAAACGAACTGGTTGAGGACGCCCGAGAGAACGGCTACGCGCAGACGCTCCTCGGTCGTCGTCGCTACCTGCCCAACATCGACAGTTCCAACAGCAACCAGCGGAGCGCCGCCGAGCGGGTGGCTGTGAACATGCCCATTCAGGGCACGCAGGCAGACATGATCAAGATTGCCATGAACCAGATTCGCGAGCGCCTGGCGGCCGAGGGGTGGGCGGCGGAGATGCTCTTGCAGGTACACGACGAACTGGTGTTTGAGCTTCCGCCCGACGAACTGGACGACGTGCGGGCCTTGGTCGATGAAGAGATGCGCGACGCACTCCCGCTGGAGGACGTACCCGTTGTGGTCGACATTGACGCCGGTGACGATTGGTTGGAGGCACACTAAACTATTTGCAAATTCAGTTTTAGTTGAGAGAGGGGTCATGAACTTCCGCCATCTTGGAACGTGGAGAAGCCATACCTCTTAGCACTCAAATTTGTGACATCAAAGAACAGCATTCCCATCGTCATGAGACTAGTTAAGTTTTTCGTGTTGATCCTTCTTGGGTTGTTCGTCGTAAAGTGCGCCTCCTCAGAGATGGCCATTTATCCCAAGCAGTCCCAGCCTTCTGCAGTCACGAGTACTGTCCAGGGCGGATATACGTTTTTGCAATCGGAAAAAGGGGGGAATACCGTCACTGTGAGTCTCCGCCGTGCGAGAGAGTCATACGTTCAGTCATTTGTGTCCATTGCGAATAAGGAGGCCGAACCTGTTTCAGTCAGCCCCGAGCAGATTACGGTAAGTGTCGCTCAGACGGGGGAAACCTTTACTGGATACCAGCCGGATGAGGTGCCACGAGTCGTCGAGCAGGCGGCTCAAGAATCCCGTTCCGAATTCGTAGGCACGAATAGGCCCGGTGTAGTGGGCACTGCGGCCATGGGGGCCGAAAAGGGCGAAGCGGGCAGCAAGGGGGGATACGCCTCCGATTCTGAAAACGAAAGCACCTCGTATCTCGACGTGATGCTCCAAAAGCAGAGGCTTTTGGAAAAGGAGACCACCTCAGGAATGGTCTTCACTCCGTTCACTACGAATATTGAAGCATTCACGATGGAGGTGCCAGTTGGGGAAACGACGCACTCCTTCGAGTTTACGGTGGAGCGCAGTGAATGAGTCTCTGGACCCGCGACCTCGCGAATCATTGCGATCCGTGGGAGTGCGGTCGACTGATGCCAGTTCCCCTCAACTTCTCCGATAACGCGACCCGTCTTGATGAACACTGCCCCTTTCAAAGCCGACGTGCCTCCGGACGTCACGTTCGAAGAAGCCTCCGATGGCATTGAGTGCTATTTCCTGCCGGCGAATGGTCTTCGCATTCTCCTCCTCCCGCAGGACGGCGCACCGGTGGCTACCTCCATGGTCACCTACCACGTGGGCAGCCGCAACGAGCGCACGGGGCACACCGGCGCCACCCACATGCTGGAGCACCTCATGTTCAAGGGCACCGAGCGCTACCACAAGCGCAAGGGCACGTCGATTTTCGAGACCCTGCAGCGTGTAGGAGCGAAAGTCAACGCCTCCACCTGGCTCGACCGCACGAACTACTACGAAATGCTGCCCACCGCGCACCTGCCGCTGGCCCTCGACATCGAGGCCGACCGAATGCGGGGGGCGCTTCTCGACCCGCAGGACGTGGAGTCGGAGCGGACCGTCATCCTCAACGAGCGGGACCGCAACCAGAACGACCCGGTCTCGCGCCTCTTTGACGAGGTGTGGGGGGCGGCGTTCGTTGCTCATCCGTACCATCACCCGACGATTGGCTGGAAGAGCGACATCGAGAACATCACCGTCGAGGGGCTCCGCGAGTACTACGACACCTATTACTGGCCCAATAACGCGACGGTCTCCATCGTCGGCCACTTCGATCGGGAGGAGGCCCTCGCGGAGGTGGTAGATCACTTTGGGCAGCACGACGCGGCGCCCCACGGCATTCCGCAGGTGACGACGGAGGAGCCCGAGCAGACGGGCCAGCGGCGCGTGACGGTGAAGCAGGATGGACAGCTGGGTGCCGTACTCATGGCGTACAAGTCGCCCCCGGCTGTGGAGCCTGACTCCGACGCGCTCGATGTCCTTGCCCGCATCCTCGCGTCCGGGAAGGGAAGCCGTCTCTTTCGTCGGTGCACCGATCGCGGGCTCACCAGCGACGTGTTCGGCATCAATTTTCGCCTCCGCGATCCGGGCCTGTTTTCAGTCTTCGGGTATCTCGCGCCCGAAACCGATCACGAGACCGTCGAAGACGCGATCGAGGAGGAGATCGAAAAAATCCGGGAGGAGGGCGTGACCCAGGAAGAACTCGACCGGGCCTGCAGTCAGCTTCGGGCGCAGATCGCTTTCGACCGGGACGGGCCGATGAAGGTGGCCGCCCAGCTCAACGAGGCCATTGCAGCAGGCAACTGGAAGCTTTACACGCAGTACCTCGATCGTCTCGAAGCGATCACCGTGGAGGATGTCCAGCGGGCGGCCCAAACGTACCTCTCCACGGACACGAGCACGGTTGGCTGGTACGTGCCGCGGGCGTGAGAAGTAAAGGCGCCGGACGCGGGGACCTTGGACATGTGAGTCCGGAACTCCCGTTTGACGGCGATCCCGCTTTGCGCCGCAAGTGGACCGTCGCTTTTTCTACCGCATCCGCGTTCTCCTCGAACTCCATCCATCACGACTCAAATGTCAGACCGCTCTCCGTCCGGCTCGTCCTCTTCCATCCCGAATTTGGCGCCCCGCATCCACGATCGGGAGGCGGGGCCGGGGCGGTTGCTTACGCTGCAGACCGCTGTGGACGACATCGTCTCCTGGCACGGATCGTTTCTGGCGTATCCCGACGTCGCGTCCGGCGACGATCACCTCCAGGAACTGACGGTGTCGCTCCTCGACAAGGGCACCGGGCAGCGAGATCGGTTTGCACTCGCGCAGGTGCTGGAGGAGTGCGGGGCCAAGCTCAATCTGTCGAGCGACGGGCTCTACGTGGACGTGTCGGGCCGGGCCCTCGTCGACGACCTGCCTCGCGTGATGGACGTGCTGGCAGAAATGCTTCAGGAGCCCGCCTTCGAGGAGACGGAGTTTGAGAAAGCGCGGGCGCAGGCGGCGGCGGAGGTGCAGCGTCGGATGGAGAAGACCGGCGCGCAGGCGTCGGCGGCCCTCAGTCGACGATTGTTTGGGGCGGGGCATCCCAACTACAGTGAGGCGCCCGAGCAGGCCCTCCGCCGCCTCCAGCAGTTTTCGGTAGCGGACGTGCGGGCCTATCACGCCGAGCACTTCGGGTCGACGGAGTGGACGCTGGCAGTGGTGGGCGACCTGGAGCACGACCGCGTCGCGTCAGTCGTGGCGGAGGCGTTTGCCGATTGGTCCTCCCACGATGCGGAGCCCGCCCACGAGACGGACACGGCGCCCGACGAGGAGGCCGGCCGGAGCGTGATCCCGATGCCCGACAAGTCGAACGTCGATGTGCGCATGGGACACGCCGTTCCGCTCCGCCGCGACCACGAGGACTATCAGGCCCTCTATCTCGGCAACTACATCCTGGGCGGGAATTTCTCGGCGCGCCTCATGAACGAGGTTCGAGACGAGAAAGGGCTCACCTACCACATTGGGTCGGGGCTCTCGGGCGTCACGACCCGGTACGCGGGCTACTGGCAGACCCGCGTCACTCTCAGCCACGACGCGCTGGAGGAAGGCCTCGCCGCCACCACGGACGTCATCCGCGAGTTTGTAGAGGAGGGGGCGAGCGAAGAAGAACTGGCCGATAAGAAGACGACGATCACCGGCTCGTACACGGTCGGTCTCGCCACCACCCAGCGCCTGGCCCAGTCCATCCTCACAAATGCCGAACGCGGGTTCGACGTGGCGTACCTGGATCGCTTCCCCGAAGAGATTGAGGCACTCACGCTGGAGGAGGTGAATGGTGCAGTTCGCCGGTATCTCCGTCCCGACGACATGCACGAGGCCCTGGCCGGAGTGGAACCGGAGCCGGTGGAGGCATAGTCCACTCGGGGATTGTCACTCCTCATCCATCTCGTCCCGAATGATCGAGAGGCGCTCCTCGGGGGAGAGGGGCTCTTCCTTCTGCATCGCAAAAGCAAGTCCGAAGTAGGCGATGATGAAGGGCGGACCGGACGTGGCGATGGTGCCGATCACGAACGCGATTCGGACGAGCGTCGCATCGAGGTTGAGGTACTCGGCAATGCCGCCGCAGACGCCCATCAGCTTTTTGTTGGTGCGCGATCGGGTGAGGCGATCTTTCTTGGCTTTCTTCGGTTCCTCTACCACTTTCGGTTCTCCCGTTTCGGCGTCCACAGCCTTCTTCTTTTGCGTCTGTTTCTCTTCGTCATCGGAGGAGCGCCAACTCAGCACCCCAAAGCCGAGCAAGATGACCAGCACGCCTGCAAGCCACGGAAGGGCCGTTCCGAGCCCCAGGGACGTGGGATCTGCCCACACTCCAAGTTCACTCAGCAGGTAGATGACGCCGGCCAGAATGAGACTGAGGCCCGTCGTCGTTTGCAGATTGAGGAACGACGATTCCTCGTCCTCCTCGTCTTCGAAGTAGAGGGACTCGAGTTCTTCGTCGGAGACGTCCTCGAGGTCGAGCGTCGTCTCGCCCACCTGGAACGCCTCGCGCTGGGAGGAAGACGGAGAGGATGGGTTCGAGGAGCGGGAACGGGTGCGTTCGCGGTCGGCCATGAGCCTGAACGATTGATGGTTGAAGGACCGAAAGGGGGGACGCGAATGGGATTGTCTGTTCGCGGTCGGCCTGTGTCTTCCAAAAGGGGCAACGCAACGTTTTGTTACGGAGCAGAGATCAAGCGGACGTTTCGGCGGTGCGATTGACACCGCGCTCGGTCACAATGTGGGTTCCGGGGATGTCGTGCGAGGCTGTGGGCACGGCTGGAATAAGGCAGTCCTCGTACACCACAATGATGCGGGGCGCGTCCACGCTTTGCAAGAATGCGTCGTAGTAGCCGGAGCCGTGCCCGATGCGGTGTCCATTTTGCCCTGCGCCCAGGGCCGGCACAATCACGGCGTCGAGCGCGTCAGGGGAAATGCGCTCCGTACCCGTCGGCTCGCGGATGCCCCAGCGGTTGGTCGTCATCGCGGCGGGGCCCGCGTAGCGACGGTGCTCCATCGTCGGGGCGGCTGGATCGTAGCTGGTAACCACCGGCAAAACAAGCTCTACCCCTTGCTCGCGGAGCGCTCCGATAAGCAGCCGGGTGTCCACCTCCCCCGTCGCCGCCTGCGGCCAGTAGGTGTGCACCGTCGATGCCTCCGCAACCGCCGACAGGCCGAGCACGCGACTGCAGATCAGCGCACTGCGGGCCGCATAGGCTTCGGCGGAGAGCTCGCGGCGATACGCGCGAAACTGTGCGCGCCACTCGTCTTTGGACGTGGAGGCGGTGGCCGAGGGCATCCGGACGTCAGGATGTTGGTACGGTCATCAAGAGCAAAATTCAACAGTCTAGCGAATCAAAACGATCCAGCCGGAGCCGGAGGCCATCTGCAGAAAACAGTTGTGAGAATTGCGTGCCCGACTGGGGGGGGGAGCCAAGTGCCCTCATGGCCTTGACGGAGGCTCCCCACCGGGACTCCAATCACGAATCGATGCGAGGAATTGTTACAGATTCCGTTCGTTCAAACTGACCGGGACAACCAGCGAATAATAGATGAACACCTCTGAGGAAACGGATCGTTTAGCGGCCTTCAATGCGTATAGGGACCGAATGAACCGCCGCATCCTCGACGAGAAGGACCACTTGGGCATCAAGCGGTTCTTCAACCTCGACGACGCGGCCTATCGGGAGGGGGCGCTCGACCGGCCCACGAAGGAACTGTTGGGCCTCGTTGCGTCGATGGTGCTTCGGTGCAACGATTGCATCGATTACCACCTCCAGCAGTGCGTAGAGCTGGGAGTGACCGACGAAGAACTCGACGACGCGATGAACGTCGCACTGGTCGTTGGCGGGTCGATCGTGATTCCCCATCTCCGCCACGCGGTGGAGACCGTCGACCTGTTGCGCGAGCGGGAGGATGCGGGCGGCTCGAAGGAAGGCGAAGACGCGTAGCGAGCTGGTTGTTGAAGTGAACGCTGCAACCGATTCGCGAATGGGCCGTGATGGAGGGAGTCCCTCAGACTTTCTGTTCGGTCTTCCACCATCCCTAGAAATCACAAGAGACGCTTGAGCTCATCGGTATGTTTGAGAATCTGTCCGAAAAATTGGAGGGTGCCCTGCAGTCCGTGACCGGCCAGGGCAGTATCAACGAGGTCAATGTGGCCGAGACGATGCGGGAGATCCGGCGTGCGCTTCTGAATGCGGATGTCAACTACAAGGTGGCGAAGGAATTCACGGACAACGTGAAAGAAGAAGCCACCGGGGAAGAGGTGCTCAACTCCGTCACACCGGGCCAGCAGCTCACGAAGATCGTTTACGACGAGCTCGCGCGGGTGCTCGGCGGAGAGCGCGAAGAGATTGAAATGGCGGACACCCCGCCCACCGTCATTCTCGTGGCAGGCCTACAGGGGTCGGGCAAGACCACCTTTTCGGTGAAACTTGCCAAGCACCTCAAGAAGCAGGGGCACGCGCCCATGCTTGCAGCGTCGGACGTGTACCGACCCGCCGCCGTGGATCAGCTCAAGAAGTTGTCCGACCAGGTCGGCGCGCCCGTCTACTCAATCGAGGAGGACGGCGAGATTGTTGAAGACGCCGTGCGTGTGGCCGAGGAAGCGGTCGAAGAGGCCCGAAAGACTGCTCGCGACGTCGTCATCATCGACACCGCGGGCCGCATGCACATCGACGAGCAGATGATGCAGGAGGTGGCCGACATCAAGACCGCCGTGGAGCCGAACGAAACCCTGTTCGTCGTCGACAGCATGACGGGGCAGGACGCCGTCAACACCGCGAAGGAGTTCAATGAGCGGCTCGATTACGAGGGCGTCGTCCTCACGAAGCTTGACGGCGACACGCGGGGCGGCGCGGCCCTGTCGATCCGGACGGTTGTCGAGAAGCCGATCAAGTTTGCCTCCACGGGCGAAAAGCTCGACGCCCTGACGCCGTTCTATCCCGACCGCATGGCCCAGCGTATTTTGGGCATGGGCGACGTGGTCTCGTTTGTGGAGCGGGCGCAGGAGGAGTATGACGAGAAGGAAGCCGAGCGCCTCCAGAAGAAGATTCGGTCCGACGAGTTTGACCTTCAGGACTTTTACGATCAGCTCCAGCGGATTCAGAGCATGGGCTCGATCAAAGAGCTCATGGGGATGATTCCCGGAATTGGCAATAAGATTTCCGACCTGGACATCGACGAGGACGCCTTCAAGCACATTGAGGCCATCATTCAGTCGATGACCCCAGAGGAGCGCACCAATCCCGACATTTTGA
>CAZSBW010000003.1:0-25918 GCA_964604815.1 uncultured Salinivenus sp.
TCCGCGTCGGGGCTCGGAACGAAGTCGTGGAACGACGCAGGGCCGTCCCGTCTGCCGAATCAACCGGGCAATCTGTGGTGGGGAGGTAAAGCTGGTCCATCGAACAACACCCAGTTGTTGCCCGCTTCGCATACTGCTCCCATTTTGCCACATCGCTTCGGCTACTCTGGGTCCCCAATGCCCTGCGTGAGAAGGCGAGGCGCCTCGCGTCCATAGTTGAAAAGGAGGTCCATTCCGGTCACCCCCGGAATGAATCCCTCAAAATTCTGGTGGTACTCCGGGTGCTCGTACGTGAACGACGCTATGGTTGCATTCAGGTTTTGAGGCAGGCCCCCGTCGTCGGGGACCACCAGGGTCTCCGCCCCAAGCACCGCCAGGATCTCCCCCATCGACGAAGGCGCCCCCTCCAGCTCCGACGCCCGGGTTATCGACGTGCCGACCCCGAAGAGCTCCGCCTGCAGCTCCACCGACCGGCACGTACAATCGGCCAGGTTGTCCCACTCGACGTCGAAGAAGGGCCGGAACGTGTCCTCATAAAATTCGAAATACATGGTCGTCCGGTAGTCGTACATAAACGACCGCCAGTGCTTCTCACGCCAGCGTCCCTTGGTCTCGATCTCGACCTCGCGGAACGGCGCGCCCTGCGGCTGGCCGAAGATCGGAATCGTAATCCAGTGCGTGCCTTGCGCATTTCGGAGTTTGCTACGGTTCTGGAACGATTGGCCCCGATAGCGGAACGTGTCGGCAAGAATAAAGTGATCCACGTGATACAACAGGGCGGTGTAAGAGAGTGAGGGAAAATAGGCAGGAGAACGTATGGCAATCATACCAGAGACACGTTGAGAACGACGACGCACTCGAGCCCCAAGCGGCAGCCCGTCAAGGCCCTGCTTGTATTCGTGTGTGCCCCGAGCGGTCCCGTGAACAGACCAGCATTCGCGACGGGTTCCCTCGCATCTGCCCCCGCGCTACCACATACCTATCCTTCGCTTCCATGTCACCGACTGAAATAGCGTCCCAACGGGACCTGGAGGACCAGATCGAGCTCATCTTCCGCATCGCGTTTTGGCTCCTCGTAGGATCCATCTCCTTTAGCGTAGCGGGCATGCTGCTGCTCAAGCTGTTCCCCTCCACAATCTCGCTGTTTGGCCCCATCTACACGAAGCTCGTCAAAACGCCGACATGGACGTTCATGACGATGCTCGCCATCCTCCCCGTCCTCATGTACGGCCCGTCGCTGGGCTGGCGGCGCATCGGGGCCTTCGTGGTGTGGGGCTGCATGGTGGGGGCGGCGAGCGAACTGATTGGGACCACCGGCTGGCTCACCGTCAAGGGATTGCCCCTTCCCTTCGGCGAGTATAACTACACGAACTGGCTCGGTCCCAAGATTGCCGGGCACGTGCCCTACTTTATTCCCCCGTCCTGGTTTGCGATGTCGATCGTGTCGCTCGACCTCGCCCGGCGCCTCACGAACAAAGGCTGGGGATACGTGCTTCTCGGTACCACCTTCATGGTGCTTTGGGACGTGGCGCTCGACCCCGCCATGAACCAGGCCTTTCCCTTCTGGAACTATGCCGCCGACGGCTTTTTCTTCGGCATGCCGTTCTCCAACTGGTGCGGCTGGTTTGGGGTCACGCTCATCATCATGCTGGGATACGAATGGATGCGCGGGAACCGAACCATCCAAAACGATTGGGCCCCCTGGGTTTACGCATTGAATTGCTTCTTTCCCCTGGCGATTTCCCTACTCAACGACCTTTACCTGGCGGCCCTCATCGGCGTCCTCGCCTCGGCCATTCCCTTCGTGCTGCTATGGATCGTGAACCCTGGCTTTTTGGCCCGCTCACTCGCCGTCGTCCGCTCCTGACGAACCGCCCCCTTCCCACGTCCCCGATGCGCTGACCTCGCCGCCCGTGCTGATCCCTTCGTGCCGACATGTGAATATGCTTCCCGGGTCTGTTTTCGCCGAGGGCTGGACGCGGCCCTGAAAGCTGTGCGGGATTATGATCCTCGCTCTCGTGTAGAACAACGCAAAAAGCGCCCCGCCCTTCATCGAGCTCGAAAAGAGAAAGTCCAGTTTCCTCATAGAGAGAACAACGTGACCTGTGAGGGCCTCAGAATCTGTGTGGCGAAACGCCGCGACTTGCGACTTCGTGGCTCCCCCCAACAGCTTTCGGAGTCCAACTCGCTCTTATGAACCCACTCACGTATCAGTATGCCCACGGCCACGCTCGACACCCGAGCCGACGAAAACCAGTGGATCTGGGAGTCTTTTCGCTATCACTCCCGGACCTTCTCGCTCGCGGCCCGCTTCCTTCCGCGTTCCGTGCAGATGCCGATTGCGACGCTGTATCTCTTCTGCCGTCGGGTGGACTCGATTGCCGACCAGCGGGTTCTGGAAATTGGGCCTAGCCGGGCACTCGACGAGGTCGACGAGGTCCGCGACCGGCTCGACGCCACGCTCGCCGGCAATCCCCCCTCCGACGAGGTCCTCTGGCGCCGCCTCGCCGAGGTGCACGAGCACTATGGGCTTGACCGCGGCCCACTCGACGAGTTGATTGAAGGAGCCGTGTGGGACCTGGAGGAGCGGCCCATCGAGACCGCCGACGACCTGATTGCGTACTCGAACCTCGTGGGCGGAAGCGTGGGCGCCATGATGCTTCCGTTCCTTAGCGACGACGCCCGCGAGGATTTGGAGGAGCCCGCCCGTCACCTCGGCATCGCCATGCAGATCACGAACATCCTGCGGGACGTGGGCGAAGACATTGCGGAGCTCGATCGCGTGTACCTGCCGACCGACTGGATGCAGGATCACGACGTATCCCGCGATGCACTCGTCGACGGCCGCCGCCCCCCGGGGTACCCCGACCTCCTCGAGCGCGCCATGTCCGTGGCCGAGGACCGTTACCGCAGGAGCTACAAGGGCGTGGCCGCACTGCCCCTCCGGACGCGTGTGGGCATTCGCGCCGCTGCGCGCATGTACCGCGAGATCATGAACGAGGTGCGGGCAAATGAGTACGACAACTTAAATCGCCGGGCCTACGTCTCTCTCGGTCGCAAACTCTTGCTCGCTGCCTACGACAACTACGACTGGCGCAAGGCCCGCCTCCGCGCCTGACTGTCCCTCATTCTTTCCACCAGTCCAGTTCTGGACCGTCGAGGCGCAACCGGGAAGAGGAGCGCGCCCTCCCCGCTTCCCTTCTGCTTCCGAGGTCAGCCTTGGGAGGACCCCCATTCGCTCAGGATTTCCAGATACGCCATTCTGCCCCACTGTGGATCCCGTTCCGTGGCTCGTGGAGGCCTTGCTCGGGTACGACCTCCGCCGCACCTTTCGGCGCGTGTGGTGGATTGGGGACTGGCCGCCGGACCTGCCGGACGGTCCCGTCATCGCCTACGCCAATCACCATCACTACTACGACGGGCACCTCGGCTGGCTGCTGTTTCAAGAGCGCCTCGACCGCCCGGCGACGCTCTGGATGGCGGAGTGGGACCGGTTTCCGTTCTTCGGGGCCGTGGGGGCCCAACCGTTTCCGCCCGACGATCCGGCCCGCCGCGCGGCCACCCTCCGCCGCACGGCCCGCCGCTTCCGCGACACGCCCCGCACCGTCCTGATCTATTATCCCGAAGGCGACCTCCAGTCCCCCGACGGCGGCGTGCGCCCGTTCGATCCGGAACGAGGACAAAAACTGGCCCGGCTCTATTCGGAGGCCCACTGGTTCCCCTTTGTCGTTCACGTGACGTGGCGCGGCCACGCCCGCCCCACGGCCTTCCTCGCGGGCGGACCGGCCCACGAGGCCGACGGTCGTGAGCATGAGCGGCTGACGGATCTCTGGAACGCCCTTCGACAAAGCGAACTGCCCGCCCGGCACTCCCTTCTCGACGGAACGAGAAGTGCCTCAGAACGATGGAGCTTTACGTTCGCCACGCCGTTCTTCGAGCGCTACCTTTGAGGTCCGCTCCATGCTCCTGATTCTTCTCTTGGCCGTGTCCCTCCAGTCCCCCTTCGCCCAGGAGGTCCAGCACGCGTACGCCCAGCAGGAAGCCGATTCGCTCCGTGCCCTCCTCGACGACGCAGACTCCCGACTCGATTCCCTGTTGGTCCGCTATCGGCTCTATCCCCTCACCGAAGATGCGTCGGTGATCGACCGCCTTCCGTCCCGCCTCGACGACGGAACGGCGCGCGAGCAGGCACTCCTCTCGGGCCTCTGGTCGTACCGGGCCGGCGAGGCCTCCGTCTTCAACGCCATCCAGTACGGCCGGCGCTCGGCCAACGTCTTGGAACGGGCCAAGGAGCAGAATCCCGACGACCCGTACGTGCTCTTGATCGAGGGACAGTCGCTCCTCTTTCGCCCCGCCATTGCCGGACGAGACGTCCGTGCCGCCGCGAAGCGCTTCGAACGACTGGCAAACAAGGCAGACACCGTCGCTGGTATTCCGCCGATGGAGGCTCAGGTGTGGCGGTGGCTGGCCTTGACCGAGGCGGGACGGTCAACGACTGCCGGCGCCCTCCGCCAGCGATTGTTGAGTCGCAATCCCGCCCCGCTCTACCGGCAGTTTTTGGACGACCCGCCCGACGTGTGATTGGTGGTCTCCTTCCGACGGACGACGCCTCCTTGACCTGCTTCTCCCATGACGTCCGACCTCCTGTACCTGGTCCTCATTCCGCCCATTGCTCTGGCCCACCTGGGGTTCTGGGGCGTGCTGCTGGCAAACCTCGCCTATCTCCGGCACCGTCCCACGTCGAGGTCGCCGGCGTCCCCGAAGCTGTCGGTGTGCATCCCCGCCCGCAACGAAGCCGCCAATCTCCGTCGTCTGCTTCCCTCTCTCCAAAGACAAGAGTACCCTGACCTGGAGATTCTCGTCTGGGACGACGGATCGGAGGACGACACCTGGGCCGTTCTCGAAGAACACGAGAGCGAACGCCTGACCCCCTTGCGCGGCGACGATCCGCCGGAGGGGTGGGTGGGAAAAGTGCACGCCCTGTACCAGTGTACGCGGCACGCCAGCGGCGACTGCTACCTGTTCCTCGACGCCGACGCCGAATTGAGGCGCCCCGACGCCCTGCGGCGGCTCGTCGCCGGACACGACAGCGCCTCCACGACTGTCTCGTCCGGCTTCCCGCATCTGCGCGGCGGCGCCATGCTGCTGGTAAGCCTCGTGCCCCACGCCCTCCTGCGCAGCCTCCCCTGGCCCCTCGTCGCTCGCACCGATATGCCCTCGTTGAGCGCTCTCAACGGACAGTGCTGGCTCGTCGACGCCGACGTATACCACACTCACGAGCCCCACGAACACGCCCGCAACGCGGTCCTCGAAGACGTAACCGTCGGGCGCTACCTGAAGGCCCAGGGGCATCCGCCGACGCTTCTCGACATACAAGAGCTCGTGTCCGTGTACATGTACGACACCTACGGCGAGGCCTGGCACGGCTTTCGAAAAAACGCCTATCTCCTGCTCGGCGGGACCGTGCCCAGCTTCGCCGTCCTATACACCGGCTTCGTGCTCACCTGGCTCGTGGCCCCCTTCCTATCAATCTGGTTCCTGGTCTCCCTCTACGGCCTCAAATTGGTGACGGACCGCGCCAGCGGCGCCTCGCTAACCGTGAGTTTGCTCGCTCCCGTCTCGTACCTGTTGGGCCTCGCCCTCATGCTCGACTCAGCCCTCCACCATTGGATCGGGCGCGTGTCGTGGAAGGGCCGCTCCGTTCCGTCCTCCGCTCCCCCGTCCCCAAATCGTTCCAGTTGGCCGGACTGAACAATCCTCCTCTTGCGACGACCGAAGGGACATTCCTCTCCTGAGCATCTATGCCGCCCGGGCAGGACCAGCCCAATCAAGCCCTCCCCCGGGCGCAATCGGGGAGCCGCGCCGACGGACGAGCCGCCACCGATTAGGACGTCCACAGGCGGCCATATCGGCGCATGGCATCTCAGCTAGACATGACCCCCTCGGTCCTTTATCATGGAGGCAGACTGACATTTGCCCGTCTTTGTCCTTCCCCACCTTCGTGGTCCGCCCCCACCCCCTTCATCCCGGCGCCGCCATCGCGGTCGTGGCCCCCGCCAGTGCCCCGCGCGACCTGGCCCGGTACCGAGAGGGCCTCTCGAAGCTTCGATCTGTGTACGACGTGCGGACCGCCTGGGCCCCCGGCCGACAGCAGGGCTACCTGTCCGCCCCCGACGCGGTACGTGCCGACACCCTACACCAGGCCATTCGCGATCCTGCGATCGAGGGCATCATCTGCGTGCGAGGAGGATACGGGTGCCTGCGGCTCCTCGACCATCTCGACTGGGCCCTCGCGCGGAGGCATCCAACGCTGCTCGTGGGCTACAGCGACGTGACGGCCCTTCACATTGCCCTCCATACGCGGGTGGGCTGGACCGGTCTCTCCGGCCCCGTCGTCACCGAGTGGGCTACCGCCGACGACGACACCCTCGGCCCCTTCCGGAACCTGGCCGAGGGCAGCATCCTGTCGATGGGCGGCGATCCCCTCACTCCCATGCGGCCCGGCACGGCCACCGGTCCCCTGCTCGGCGGCAACCTGTCGGTGCTCACGCGCCTGCTCGGTACGCCGTACGCCCCCGACTGGAGCGGCGCCCTCCTCGTCCTCGAAGACGTGGCGGAGGCGCCGTACCGGGTCGATCGCATGCTTGCCCACCTGGAGCATGCCGGCGTGCTGGGCACCATCAGTGGGGCCGTCCTCGGTGACTTTACGACGGGCGATCTGGACGAGCATCGCCCCACCCTCTCCCTCGACACCGTATTCGAGGACTACTTCGGCAACCGGCCGTATCCCGTAGCCACGGGACTGCCGTACGGCCACCGTCTGCCTCGCTGCACCCTGCCCATCGGCGTGCCCACCCAGCTAACCGTTCGACCAGGTTCGGCACGGCTCGACGCCCTCGCTCCCGCCGTACAGCCCTGACAACATCGCTTCCGCTACCCGCCTCGCTCGAACGAACGGCGGACGAAGCCAATCACCCGTCTCAAACGACGCCTGAGGGCAGCGGGTGAACTCGCGCTTTTTCATTCGATATGAGAGAGTGCTTCTCGTCTCATTTTTACCGTTATTCCCAATGGGTAACTGGGGCCAACACATCCAGACGTGCCTGACTGCCCCCTGGGTACTCGAACGCAAGAACAGATTCCGCTCCCAACTTCGGTCGAGCACGCACACGACCCTGTCGTGGATGAGTGTCTTCGGGCTCGGAATCCTTCTCCTCTACCTCTCCATTCTGATTCTGCTTCAGACGGCGGGCAGCGGAACCTGGTCGCCCACACTCTCCCTTGAGGCAACCCTTCGGATCGGGAATGGGCTCTTGGCCCTGATCCTGTGCACCATCGGGCTCATTGCGGCCCGCTCCGACTGCTCGCTCGGCCAAGCCCGATCCTTCGCCGTCATCGCCGTTCTGGCCATCGGCCTCGGCGGGCTTCCGCGCGACATTATTGCTGGAAGTATTCACGTGCAGCGCCTGCTCCCTCTGTTGCTAGCCGCCGTCATCGCGGTTCCCTTCCAGCCCTGGCACACCTTCGGGCTCGGCCTCGCACTTCTGCTCCTCCTCTTCGGCGGCAGCCAGTATGCTCCTCCCTTTCTTTTCGGAACGGGCACGGACGTTGAGGTCGTTCCGGCGCTTCTCAACATCGGCGCCTTTACCGTGCTGCTCACGGGACTCAGCGCCTTCCTCCTCGCCTACCGCTACGAACAGCACCGGAGGCGGGAGAGCGCTCAGCAGGCCCTCCAGACGAGCCATACTCTGCTGCACCGGACGGAGGAGATGGCGAAGGTCGGCGGATGGGAGTTGAACGTGAAAACCGGTCGCATGTCGTGGACCGAAGAGCTGTACCGCATCCACTCCGTTCCCCTGGAATTTGAACCCGATCTCTCGTCCACCATCGGCTTTTACGCCCCAGAGGCCCAACCGGTCTTCCGGTCGGCCCTCAACCGCTGTATCGAAGAGGGGCAAACCTTTCAGTTGGAGCTTCCCTTCATTACGTCGCAGGGCACTCGGCGGTGGGTTCGCACCCGAGGGGAGGCCCGGACCGAGGATGGAAACACGACGCACGTGACGGGCATGGTTCACGACATCACGGATCGAAGATCGATGGAGCACGAGCTTCGGGAAAGCGAGAAACGGCTGCGGCGCGCCCAACGCATCGCTCACCTCGGCAACTGGGAACGGGACCTGCAAACCGACACGCTGGTGTGCTCAGACGAAATGCGCCGCATCCTCGGCTGGTCCGACGAGGCCAACCTCACGTACGAGACGTTTCTCGAGACTGTCCACCGGGACGACCGTCCCGACCTCCGGGAGGCCCGGTCGGCAGCACTGAACGGCAAGGACGACCTCGACATCGAATACCGGATCCGGCGGCCCGACGGCGAGGAACGCATCGTCCACGAACGGGGCGAAGTCCATCGCGAAAACGGGCATCCCGTTCGCCTCACCGGAACGGTCCTCGACATCACCAAACGCAAAGAGATGGAGCGCCAGGTGCGGGAAAGCCGCATGGCCCTGGCCGAGGCCCAGAAGATTGCACAGACGGGCCACCTCACCATCGACCTCGTCAACAATACCGTTCGCCTCTCGGAGGAGTGCAGTCGGCTGCTCGGCCTTCCCGCCAACGTCGATCACAAGGTCGACGATCTCATCCGCCTGGTTTACCCCAAGGACCGCGAGCGCGTCCGCCACGCCTTTGCCCGCATGCACAACGAGCCCGTCCACGAGCTCGAGTACAGAATCTCTCCGGACGACACCGATACGGTGCGGTGGATTCGCGAGCGGGGCCGCCCCGTCAAGGACGAAGCGGGGGAAACCGAACGCATCTTCGGCGTCCTCACCGACGTCACGAAGCAGAAACGGCGCGTGCAGGAGCGCGAAGAACGAGAGTCGGAAATCGAGGCCCTCTACGCCGCGACCGCCCGCCTTCTCAAGGCCGAAAGCCGAAACGAGGTGGCCGCCCTCATCGAGGAACTTATCATCAACACCTTCGGGTATCCCATCACGAGCGTGCGCCTTCTCGACGACGACAAGCTCCTGCCGGTTCGGGTGTCGCCCCAGTCGCGCGAACTCATGCCCGAACGCCCCGCCTACGACGTCGAGGATGACACGATTGGCAGCCGGGCCTTCCGCTCCGGCAACACGGTGGTAGTGGACGATCTGCGAGAAAGCGACCCCTCTCTCGACTACGGCTCCCTCCGAACCGTGGCGTGCGTGCCGCTCGGCGAACGCGGCCTTCTCTCCATCGGCAGCCCCGACGTCAACGGCATCGACGGCTTTGACCTCCGCCTCGTCGAGATTTTGGCCGGCAACACCACTGTGGTCCTGGACCGCATTGAGCGCGAACGGGAACTGGTCCGGGCCAAAGAAACGGCCGAAGAGGCCAGCGAACTCAAATCGGCTTTCCTCGCCAACATGAGCCACGAGATCCGCACCCCCCTGACCTCGATCATTGGGTTTGCCGAGGCGATTGGGGACCGCAGTTCCTCCATCCGGGGCGGAAACGGCTCTGCCCCGCAGGAGGAGGGCCCGACGGTCGACCACTTTGCGAATCTGATTGAGAAGAGCGGACGACGCCTCCTCGAAACGCTCAACTCCGTGCTGGACTTCTCCCAGCTTGAAGCCGGCTCGATGCCACTCAGCCCCAATCGGATCGACGTGACCGCGGAGATCCAAGAAACGGCCGAACTCTTCCGGACCCGCGCCGGAGACGAAGGGGTAACGTTGAACCTAGAGCTCGCCGACTCGCCCCTCTACGCCTACGCCGACCCGGCAGCCCTCCGACGGATCCTGCGCAACCTCGTAAGCAACGCCGTCAAGTTTACCGACGCCGGCGGCTCCGTCACGATTCGCGCGACGGAAACGGACGGCGGGATCAAGATCGAGGTCGAAGACACCGGCATCGGCATCGACCCAGAGTTCGTGCCAAACCTCTTCGACGCCTTCCAGCAGGAATCGACGGGCAACAAGCGCACCCACGAGGGGAGCGGCCTAGGCCTGGCCGTGGCCCACCGGCTGGTGGACCTCATGCACGGCACCATCAAGGTGGACACGGCCAAGGGCGAGGGCACCTGCTTCACCGTGCAGCTCCCCCGAAAAGCCCCCGCCACCGCTCAGGCCTAACTGCATTGCGCTCGACAGGGCGTGTTGACTCGCCCGTTCCGACCGCTTTCCTCATCTCGGCAATTCAATCCGAAAGGTCGACCCCTCTCCAATCGTGGAGTCCACGAGCTGCAGCGTGCCGTCGTGGTACGTTTCCACCACGCGACGAGCGAGACTGAGGCCGAGGCCCCACCCTCGCTGCTTGGTGCTGAATCCAGGGCGGAAAATCGTGCCCCACTGCCGGCGCTCGATGCCCCCCCCGGTATCGGCCACCTCGACGTAAACCGTATCGCCCTCTCGCCCCCCCGTCACGAGAATGCGCCCCTCCTCCCCCTCGATGGCGTCGAGCGCGTTTTTGAGAAGGTTCTCCATCACCCAGGCAAAGAGTTCCTCATTCATCTCAACCTCCAGGCGCGACGGCAGGTCAACGGAGAGGTCCACCGCCTGGCCGCGGTGCGGCAGGCGCCGTCGGATGTAGGAGGCCGTCTGCACTACGACCGGCACGAGATTGCGGCGCTCCAGCTTCGGCTGGGACCCGATGTCGGAAAACCGATTGGCAATGCGCTGAAGCCGCTCGACGTCGTTTTCGATCTCCTCGAGGGTCTCCTCTCGCTGCTCCTCGGCCAAATCCGCCGTCCGGAGCATCTCGATCCACCCCATCAGGCTCGACAGAGGCGTGCCCAACTGGTGAGCCGCCTCGCGCGCCATGCCCATCCAGAGGTTGCTCTGCTCGCTCCGCCGAACGTAGGAGAACCCGAGATACCCAACCAGAATGAAAAGCCCGACGAATACAAACTGGAGCCAGGGAAAGATGCGAAGCTCCTGGATGAGGGCCGACTCGTCGTAGTACAGATACTGCGTAAGCTGACGATTCGGACGGCTGTAGAGGGGACTGCTCGGCGTGGAAAGGTTCACTCGAATCGGAATGGGCTCGAACGTGGCCTCCATCTCCTTCTGCCGCTGCCGCAGCCGTTGATAGGCCGACGCCGAATCCGACGGCGAGAGCGTCCCAATCCGCTTGGGCACGTCTACGTTGCGCCAAAATCGAGGCCGCTTCCCGGTCGAGTCCGTAATGATCGCCGGGATGCCAAACGGGTTCGGCTCCAGAATCTCATTGAGAATAAAGTTGAGCTCGTTCGTCGGCGGCATCGTCTGCGCCCAGTTCACCGCCCGCCGAAAGCGTGCGAGCTGCTCAGCCGAGGGCCGCGCTGTCCCCTGACGTCGTTCGAGACGCCGGAGATATCCCTCCAGCTCTTGCAACTCCGCCTGGTGGGGGTTGAACGCCTGTCGCTGCGCCTTCACCACCTCCGCCTGGGCGTCGGCCCAAAGCTGAATGACGGCCTGCTCGCGCTCGCGAAGCCGCTCAACGAGGCGCTGGGTGTAGAGAAGCGAGGCAACGGCGATCACCCCCGCCAGCACAATGAGCCCAAGCTTGAGCCGAACGGACCATCGATACGCCTGCATACCGAGAACCAGCTTTTCAGTGGATGGGACCTCTGCACGAGAGTCCCAATGACCAGATGGATACTGGTTCCCTCCTTCGTGCAGTTTCGAGCCATCCGTTTGGGGAAAGAGTCGTTCCGAGCGGAGCGCTGGGAGCGGGGCCATCTAAACGGCCCCGTGACCGCGTGCTCCTGGAGTGCGTAGCAGGCAATCCCAGGTTGTCAGAGTCGGGGCGCTGCAGGGGCCGTAGGTCATCCCCTTGGTGCGAGCGCTCCCGGAGTGAATCTCGCTGAGAACACGTTGTGCTATGGGTGGATGCCATGTGTACCCGGCTCAAACTGCTAGAAACTGCCCCCACCGTCGCTCCAGACGTGCTGGGAGATCTGAGATCTCCTTCCCACACGGAGAATCTGGTTTACCTACCTATGCACGGATCAGTACCCCCCCATCGCGTGAAATCAAAACAGTCGCTTACGCCGCGGCCGGTTGCTCCACGTCCGAAATAATTTGGTTGCGCCGCGGCCCATTCGACACCATCCCCACGTTTGCGTCCAGATACTCCGCGATGAACGCGAGATAGTCCTTCGCCGCCGACGGGAGGTCGCTGAAGTGGCGCACCGCCGAGATGTCCTCCGTCCAGCCGGGAAGGGATTCATAGATCGGCGTCACCTTCTCAAGGGTCTGCGGTTCGCTCGGAAAGCGTCGAGTCGTTTTTCCGTCGTACCGATACTGCGTGCAGACCTTGAGCTCGTCCATCCCCGACAAGATGTCGAGCTTGGTAATAGCCAGCTCACTGAAGCCGTTGATCATGCTCGTGTAGCGGAGCGCCACGAGGTCGAGCCAGCCACAGCGCCGGGGGCGGCCCGTAGTGGCCCCAAATTCGCCGCCCTTCTTACGCAGCGCTTCCCCGGCCTCGTTATCGAGTTCCGTGGGAAATGGTCCGTTCCCAACACGCGTACAGTAGGCCTTCGCAATGCCCAGCACGCGTCCCACCTCGGTGGGCGGCACCCCGAGCCCCGTGCAGCAGCCGCCCGCCGTGGGGTGACTGGACGTCACGTACGGATAGCTGCCAAAGTCCACGTCCAGCAGCGACCCCTGCGCCCCCTCGGCCAGCACGTCCGCCCCGTCGTCGAGGGCGCTGCAAAGATACGTCGACGTGTCCGTGACGTAGGAATCGATCTTTTGATCGAACTCGACGTACTCCTCCACGATGCGATCTACGTCCAGGGCCTCAGCGTCGTAGACGTCGCGGAGGATGGCGTTTTTTTCTTCGATGGACCGGCGCAGCTTCTGCCGCAGCACGTCCCGATCCAGCAGGTCCACTACCCGGATGCCGGTGCGGGCGAACTTGTCCGTGTAGGCCGGCCCAATGCCGCGCCCGGTCGTCCCAATGGCGTCGTCATCCGAGGCAGAGGCTCGCTCCTCTTCTTGCGCCGCCTCAATCGCCTTGTGGTACGGCATAATGAGGTGGGCATTGTGAGAAATCTTGAGGCGCTCCTCCACGTCAATGCCCAAGGAGCGGATCTTCTCGATCTCTTCGAGCACGGCCTTCGGATCGAGTACCACCCCGTTTCCGATGACGCAGGTCACCTCCTCGTGGAAAATGCCGCTGGGCACGAGGTGAAGCACAAACTCTTCTTCTTCGCCCCCCTCGTCCTCCCAGACGATGGTGTGCCCCGCATTGGCCCCGCCTTGGTAGCGAGCAACGACGTCGAACTGCGGGCTCAAGAGATCGGTAATCTTCCCTTTCCCCTCATCTCCCCACTGACTTCCGATTATGATCGATACCGGCATTGCATTCGGTGATAATGGTGAAACGAGATAAAAAACGCCGGCCCGTGCAGCGAGTCGAAAAGGGAGTGTGGCGACGACACTCACTCGTGTTCGCTGCGAAGAGGCCCCAGTTCCGTCTGCGTCCCGTTCCGTCGAGCCGACAAGTCGCAACCTTGCGCGCGTCCCTGCCCCCGGAAACAGCGCCTCTTCTCTTCCGACTCGGATCGGGTCGACGCTTCCTTCCACCGCCAGCAACGCGCCGGCGAGACGAGGCGAACGTTTCAGGAGACCTGACGAGCCTGCCCCCAATCAAGCGTGCAAAATCCAAAACCGATCCGCCCCCCAATCAAGCCGCCTGCTTGAGCCGCTGATCCAGCTCGACAATCGTCGGAGACGCGACAAAGATCGACGAGTAGGTTCCAATGATAACCCCGATGATGAGCGCGAACGAAAAGCCCCGCAGGACTTCGCTTCCGAACAGGAACAGAATGGTTACGACGATCAGCGTCGTCACCGACGTGACCACGGTGCGGCTGAGGGTGGCGTTGATCGATTTGTTCACGATAACCGGAAAGGTCTCCGTCTTAAAGAGATTGACGTACTCGCGCACCCGGTCGAAGACCACCACCGTGTCGTTGAGCGAATACCCGACGATGGTGAGGAACGCAGCGATGACTCCCTGGTCGATTTGCAGCGAGAACGGCAAGACGCCCGCCAGAAGCGAAAAGAGGCCCAGCGTAATCGTGACGTCATGCACGAGCGCCGCGACCGCCCCAATCCCGTACTGCCACTCAAATCGAATTAGAATGTACATGAACACGACAAAGAGGGCTCCAAGGACCGCGTAGAACGCGCCTCGTTTCAGGTCTTCGGCAAATCGGGGGCCCACGACGCTCGTTTTTATGATCTCCGGATTCGCTCCCTGAAACTCCCCCCGAATCGTCGAGAGAATCAGATCCTGAATCTGGTTCGTGTTGAGGTCCTCCTCCACGGACGCCCGAATCAGAAGATCCGTTTCCCCGAAGGTTTTTACCTCCGGCTGGTTTCCGAGGGGACCGGCAAGCGCCGACCGCACCTCCTCGCTTTTCAAGTTCTCGACGTTACTGACGACGAATTCCATTCCGCCCCGGAAGTCAATTCCGAGAGCAAGTCCCTTGAATATCAGAGACAGGACACTGATCGTCAGAAGGGTCCCCGAAATGATGTACCCAATCCGCCGGTTCGGGATGAGGGTGTAATCGGCATTCTCAAACAGTCGCATAATAGTCCGACGTTCCTGAAAAGTACGTCACAAGTCAAAAGTCCAGCCCGTCAGATCACGGTGTCATCAGCCGTAGCTGACTTCCATGCGTCGTTCCTCGACCATGTAGTCGAAGATCAGCCGGGTCACGATTATCGCCGTAAAGAGCGACGACAGAATGCCGGCCATGAGCGTGACGGCAAATCCGCGAATGGGCCCGACGCCGAAGGAGTAGAGAATGACGCCCACGAAGAACGTCGTAATGTTGGCGTCGAGGATGGCGCTGAGGGAGTGGTCGTACCCGGACGAGATGGCCGCCCTCAACGTTTTTCCGGTGGCCTGCTCTTCCCGAATTCGGTCAAAGATGAGCACGTTGGCGTCCACCGCCATACCGATTGTGAGCACGATTCCGGCGATGCCCGGCAGGGTGAGCGTCGCATTGAAGCCGGCGAGAATGCCGAGAATCAGAATCACGTTCAGGAGCAGGGCAATGTCCGCCACGACGCCCCCCGTCCGGTAGTACATAACCATGAAGAGAACCACGAGCAGAAGCCCGACGGTCACAGAGATAAACCCGGCTCGGATGGACTCTTCACCCAGGCTGGGACCCACCGTGCGCTCTTCGATGATGTTGACGGGCGCCTTCATGGACCCCGACCGGAGAATGGTTACAATGTCTTGGGCCTCTTTCCGGCTTTCGAGCCCAGAAATCTCGGTCTGCCCCCCCAGAATGGGCTCATTAATGTTCGGGGCCGAATACACAAGTCCATCCAACACGACGGCGACGCGTTCATCCACGTTCGCTTTCGTGATCCGTCCCCAGATTCGAGCCCCCTTTCCATTCATCGACATCGAGACCTTGGGCTCGTTCGTCTGTCGATCAAACGTAACAGAGGCATCGGTAATGACCTCGCCGGTGAGTTCTGCCTCCCCTCGAAGCGCGAGAAGTTCGTGCGTGTTCTGCGTTCGAGGAAGCGGATTGGCGGTCCATACAAAACGCATGTCCGATGGAATCATCTCCTGCACCTCTGGGTCGTTCAGCAATTCATTCACGCGAGCCGTATCCTGCTTGGATACGTAAGCGACCGTGGACGCCTGTTGGCCCGGCAGCGATCGCTGCACGGCAGCCAGGAACGCATTCTGAGGACCCATCTGATCGTCGCCGTCCTCCGGTCCCGTAAGTGAGGTTCCTTCCTCATCGTCTTGTGCGTCCTGCCCTCCGGGCGCAAGAGCCGTTCCTTCCTCCACCTCGGCAGTGTCCGAAGCACTCGCTTGAACCGCATTCGTCGTGTCGGTCGAACCTGCATCGGCGATCCGCGCCGAATCCTCCGCCGTCGGTTCGTAGTAGTCGATGATGCTTTGGACCGACCGCTTGACGCGGTTGGGGTCCGCCATCAGGTGAAACGTAAGCTGAGAAGCACTTTCGAGCAGGTTCCGCACTCGCTTCTGATCCTCGACCCCCGGTAGCTCAACGGAGATGCGCCGAGATCCCTGTTTTTGAATCGACGGCTCGGTGACGCCGTACTGGTCAACGCGGTTCCGCACAATGTCCATGGCCGTCGACACCGCATCGTCAACCTCCGAGGAGAGGTACTCCTGAACCTCGTCGTTGGACGAACCGCGCGTCACGTCATCCGGTTCGCTGCGATAGTAGCGCGAGAGCCGCCCGTCTGGATTGCGCTCCTCAAACGCCTCCACGAACGCGCTCACCACGTCGGTGCCCTCCTGATTGGCCCGCCGCATTGCCGCATCGAGAGCCGTCTGGAGGGACTCGTCTTTGTTGGTGGCGAGTTGCTCAAGAAGCGACCCTACGTTCATCTGCAGGGTCACGTGCATCCCCCCCTGCAGGTCAAGCCCGAGGTTGAGAGAGTTCTCTTGAATGTTCTCGATCCGCTGGCGGTTTTCCTCCGTGTACTCTTGTCGCTCGGGCTCTTCCATCTGTCCCATCTTGTAGGAGATGTAGAGGTTCTGAACCGACGGGAACAGGTAGAAGCCGCACAGCCCAACGAAGAAGATCGTAAGTCCAAGTTTAAATCCGTTCCCCTGCATAGAGTCGCTCGTTCAATTCAACAATCTGATCGACAATCAAAGGTGGGGTCGTCTCTCGGACCAGCTCAGCTTCCGAAAGGAGCACAGCACGCACACGAACGGCCCAATCCAAGCCAGTCATTCGGCAGTTCGTCGAGGCCGCTCGATGGAGAGACGAGAAACGTGAGTGAACGGTCGCTACGGGCCCATGGGCCGCGCATCGACGAGGAGACGGGCGAGCCGACCGGTCGAAAGCGAGAGAACGAACTGGGACAGAACGATCGGGTCGAGCCTGGACACGGTAGGGACCAACCTCCTCCCCGTGCGCCCCGCCCGGTGGCGCTCCCGCGCTCGCGACAGGGTCTCTCGGGCGAGATCCCGCACCGCCGGAAGTATCCTCACCAGCAGGGCAAAAAGCCGCGGCGGCCAAAATGGAAGTGACAAGACGCCCATGAGAGGCGGACTTGGCGAATTAGTGCGTGACGAAGGGAAAATAACGTATTCGTACGGATTGTTCCTCTCAAGCCCCATCCCCTAAATTGGTGGGGGATTCATGCCCCGCCGACATCTTCGCCGGGCCTCTTTGACCCGAGTACGCACGGAGGAAGGTCCGAACTCGTTCGTTTGTTCACGACAATACTCCGCAAACTTCACGGGGGACTGCCTTCTCACGAGAAAACTGTCTCCATCAATCCGCCTCCCCGCATGCCTCCTTCTGCCTCCCCGGATCGCAACTCGATCGTGACCGACGACGGGCTCCGCCTGCACACCCAGCGCTGGATGCCCGACGCCTCCCCCACCGCCGTCGTGGGGCTCGTTCACGGCTACGCCGAGCACTGCGGTCGCTATGATCACGTAGCGTCCACATTCACGGATCGGGGCGCTGCCGTCTACGCCTACGATCAACGGGGCTACGGACGCTCCGAGGGCTCGCGCGCCTACGTGGACGCCTTCGACCAGTACCTCGATGATCTCGATCGCTTTCTGGATTACGTGCGTACCCATGCGCCCAGCAGCCCCCTGTTTCTTTTTGGGCACAGCATGGGCGGGCTCGTCGTTCTGAAATACGTCTTGGAGCGGGATCCGTCCCTTGAAGGCCTTCTGCTCAGCGCGCCCGCCATTGAGATCAACCCCGACCTTGCCCCGCTTCTGCGCCGCTTGGCCCAGGTGCTCGGACGGCTCGTTCCGACCCTTCCTACGACCCGCTCCCCGCAGGACGCCATCTCGCGGGATCCGGACGTCGTGGAGGACGCCCAAAACGATCCCCTCAACTACCACGGCCGCGTCCTCGCTCGCACCGGCGCGGAGATGCTTCAGGCCGGCGAGGCGGTGCGTGCCCACCTCCACGACCTGCAGCATCCGTTCCTCGTCATCCACGGCACCGCCGACACGCTCGCCAGCCCCGAGTGGAGCAAGCGGCTCTACGAGCGCGCTGCCTCCGACGACAAAACGATCAAGCTCTACGACGGCCTCTACCACGAGACGTTCAACGAGCCGGAGCAAGACGAGGTGCTCTACCACCTCGGCACCTGGCTGGACGATCGCATTTCCTAAACAGCAGAGGAGGAAGGCTCCTACGGATGGAGCCGCTGGATCGTGCGCGGGAAGGGGATCGTCTCCCGAACGTGCTCCCGCCCGGTGAGCCACGAGATGGTGCGCTCCAGGCCGAGTCCGAAGCCGCTGTGCGGCACCGGGCCGAATTTGCGGAGGTCGAGGTACCAGTCAAAGACCTCTTCCGGGAGGTCGTGGGCGTCGATCTGCTCCTTCAGGAAGTCGAGGTCTGTCGCCCGCTCGCCGCCGCCAATGATCTCGCCGTACCCCTCGGGCGCGAGCACATCCACGCCCATCGCCAGGCGGTCGTCCTCCGGATCGCGCTTCATGTAAAATGCTTTGATCTCGGCCGGAAAGCGATGGACCATCACCGGCCGGTCGAAGTGCCAGGTGAGCACCGTCTCGTCGCTCCCGCCGAAGTCGGAGCCCCACTCAAAGGTCTGGGCCGAGTCCTTCCAGTCCGGTAGGTTGCGAAGGTGTTCGTCAATCTCGTCGACCCGCTTGTTGATCTCAATCTCGCGGGCATCGATCTTGCGCTTCACGTGCTTTTTGGCCTGCCCGCGCCGCTTTTGGTTTTCCTCTTTCTCTTCCTGGAGCTCGGCCTTCTCCTCCCGCAGCGCCGCCATCTGCTCGTCGATCATCTCGGCGGTTTCGTCGCTGCGGAGGATCTCAACGGCTTCGTCGTAGCTGATGCGCGGGAAGGGCGTCTCGACGCGGTCAAGCACACTCGTGTCGCGGTCCAGGGCATCTAATTCGTCTTCGCAGTCGTCGAGCACCGTCTGGACGACGTAGCTCACGAAGTCCTCGGCCAGTTGCATGTTCATCTCCAGGTCGTAGAACGCCATCTCCGGCTCAATCATCCAGAACTCGGTGAGGTGGCGCCGGGTGGCCGACTTCTCGGCGCGGAAGGTGGGGCCGAACGTGTAGATCTTGCCGTAGGCCATGGCCATCGCCTCCCCGTGCAGCTGGCCGCTCTGGGTGAGGTAGGCCGTCTCGTCGTCGAAGTAGTCGAGCTCGAAGAGCGTGGAGGTTCCCTCTACCGCATTCCCCGTGAGAATGGGCGCGTCCGTTTGGAGGAAGCCGCGATCCTGAAAGAACTCGTGGATCGCGCGGAGGGTGCGGTTGCGCACGCGCATCACAGCCCATTGGCTCTCGCTCCGAAGCCAGAGGTGGCGGTGCTTCATCAGAAAGTCGATGCCGTGCTCTTTGGGCGTGACCGGGTAGTCGCCCGACTCGCCGATGCGCTCAATCGACTCGACCTGAAGTTCGTAGCCGCCGGGCGCCCGTTCGTCGGCGCTCACGGCCCCGGTCACTTCGAGGGCTCCCTCCTGTTGCACGTCGCCGGCCGTGGCCCAGCTGTCCTCGTCCACCGCGTCCTGGGCGGCCACGCACTGGACGAAGCCGGAGCCGTCACGGAGAATGAGGAATTTGATGCCGCCGGAGCCCCGTTTGTTGTGAAGCCAGCCCTTCAGAGTCACCGTTTCGTCGACGTGGTCCTCAAGGGCCTCGATGCGGGTAAAGTCTTCAATCGGGCGGTCGGGCGGGGAGGAGGGCTCCGTTTCAGACATGCAGAGTGGGGAGGTATGTGAAACAGACCAATTCGGCGGCGCCGACGGGGGTTTGTCCGGCACCGGAAACGTGATACAGGGTGGAAGCTTCAGGTTCCCTGTTCTCCTCACGCGGCCCCGCCGAGCGCCCAGGCCGCGAGGGCCGTGACGAGCGGCCAGGCAATGATCCCGTCCATCAGCAGGCGATGGTCGGGGCGGGAGGGGCGCAGCATCCACACGGCGGCGAACAGGAACAACAGCCCAGCGGCATCCACGCAAAGAAGCAAAGGCATCGCCGTCATCCACGCCAGCGACACGGCGCCCGTCGCCGCCAGACACAGCAGCGCGGTCGCCGCCCAGCGAAGGCCGCGTCTCGTCGCCCCCTTCGCCCAGGGCCGCAGGCCGGCAGCAACGTCCCCCCGCCGATCCCCCCAATCTGCAAGCAGCACGTTGGGAAGAATAAAGCACATCCGGTATCCGGCAAGCACAATCAGGGGAGCGTCCACTGCCGCATTCGCCTCCAGCACCGGCAAAAGGGTGCCGCCCACCGCCCACGCCCCGGCCACCGCGATCGGCTTTGCCACCCCCATCGTTCTAAGCAGCCGTCCCTGTCGCCCAATCGGTAGCAGATGAAGCCCGGCGGGCACAGCGAGCGCTGCGGCCCCGAGCACCGTCCCGCCCCGCAACCACGCGAGGGCCCCGCCTCCCCCGATCCCGAACAGAACAATCTCGGCTGTGAGCCAGCGCCGGTGCGCCTCCATCCACCGCCGTCGTTCGGGGTGATTCACCTCGTCTTCGGGCGACCGCACGACGCCGCGATCGAACCCGTACACCAGCCCCGCCCCGCAGCCCCCCGCCACAAGTAAAGGAATCGACACCGGAATTTGGAGCAACGCGTACGTCCCAAGCATGAGGGCCACTGCGATGCCCCCCACCGGAAGCGGATCGTGACGAAGGGCGTCCGCCCATCTGAATGACCCCCTCGAAGTCCACGACATACGACGCAAACGAGACAGGTCTACACGCCCACTCGCGAAGCCTCCCGGGACACACGGCCCCGCCGTCTCTGCCGAACAAACAGAACCGAGACGAATCCGCCCCCATCAAAATTTCCATTGACTCCCCCGAAGCTTCGCGCCGGTCCGGAACACTTTTCAGTTCACGAGGCGTTCCGAGAACGGAGTTCATAGCCCATCCACCGTTGATACGATCCTCTATGCCGACCTACACTTACCGCCGCGAAGACGGAATCACCTTTGAAGTGCGACAGCGAATCACCGAGGACCCCCTCGACGAATGCCCAGACACCGGCCAGGACGTGGAGCGCATCATCACCGGAAACGCGGGCGTGATCTTCAAGGGAGAGGGCTTCCACGTAAACGATTACGACGACTACGGCCCGGCGGACAAATCGAACGGACGGGCGGACGAATCGGGGGACTCGACGAACGAAGAGACCTGAGCGATCAGTCCATTCCGGAAAGCGGCAGGACCGCTTTGCAGCGATTCCAGTTCGAAATGTCTGCTTTCGAAACTGGATGGATGGGTATTCCTCCCCACAACATTCTAGCGTTCAACAGTTTCCGTCGGAACGTCTAGTACAGCGTCAATCGTGATTGTTCGAGTAGAAAGTGCGATCTCAAAATTCCCAAGCAGGTCGCTCTGAGTGCAAGGGAAGAGCCTCTTCGAAGGAGGCGGCATCTTTCAAAGAGATCTTTCGACTTCGCTCAAGATGACGGGCCGAGAATGGAATTTTGAGATCGCACTGGAAACCCAATCATTGAGGGTTGACAATCCACTAGGTGAGATGCCGCTCATCCGGGAGGAACACCGTCTCCAGCATTCAGACGTGATCGGGTGGATTCCGTATTATCCCCCAGTTTCCCCTCCGCAGAAAAACGGGGGCGACCGACTCATCTGGAGATCGTCTTGCACTCGAAGCGAAGCAGCTTCGCGTCATCGGCATCCAAGTGCCGACCGAGGCTGAGGTGCCCACTGCCGTGAAGCCGAAGCTGCTCGCGATGCAAAAACATGACTTCCTCGTCCCCAATCTGGACGTACGTGCCGTTGGTACTGCTGTCCGTGATCATAAACGAGTCGCGCTGCCGCTCAATCACAGCGTGCATCCGAGAGACCCGGGAGTCTGGGATCTGAAGGTCGCTTTTCGTTCCCCGTCCAATCATCAGCGGTCCCTCTTCGACGGTCAACGTTTCCCCGCCGTACCGAAGCGAGAGCACATTTCGATTCTCCTGCGTCTCCGGCTGGGGTCCTCCCCCCTCGACGACCGTCAGGTTGGACCCGCTCTGCTCCCCCAGAAGCTCGACAATTTCGACTGGTTCTTCCTTTCCGCGAAGGGTCGTTGAACCAAGGTTTCGGGTCCGACTTTCGAAGAAATCCGGAAGGGATTCGATCGATTTGGCCGTCGTAACGACCTGTTCGGGCCGGGCCCAGTCCACGAGACGAGATGCTGTGTTCACAGCATCCCCGTACACGTCGTCATCGTCTTCCTGCACGACCGATCCGTAGCACATGCCTACCCGAATCTCAATGCCGAGCGCGGCGAGCTGATCGTCTCGCTGAACCGCCTGCGGAAACTGGGTCACGGCGCTCGTTGCAGCGACCACCTCCGAGAAGGTTCCCATCACTTCGTCCCCAATGGTTTTGACGACCGTCCCATTGTACTCTACGATCACGTCAGAGACCAAATCAAGAACGCGTCCGACGATATCTCGGGCCTTGTCGTCACCATATTCTTCAAAAAGAGCCGTGCTGTCGCAGATGTCGGCGAAGCAGATGGCAAGCTCAGTGGTGCGTGACATCGGGTGAAATCAGATCGACGTGAAAAAAGCAGGAGCCAAACCAAATGAAGACCGTTCTGGAAAGGAGCGAATTTTGTCCGTCAGGCGCGCCCGTAAAACGCAGATGGAAGACCAATCGCCCCCCCGACGGTCCGTTGTCGGAGTAAAAACGAGCGACCGTACCGTGCACTCACACGTATTTCAGCCGTTCCGCGAGCGACCCCGCTCGGCGAGAGGTTCACACCTTTTGAAAGCACCACATCTGAGCTCATTCGTCGTTCTCGTCCTCTTCTTCCTCTTCAAATTCAGACGGATCGACTTCGGACAGGTTGGAATCAATCTCCGAGAGGCCAACGTCTTCTGTCTCAATGTCCGAAAGCTCGTGCTCGTCCTCCTCCTCTTCCCGATCCAAGACGTTCTGAAGATCCTCCTCATCGGGTTCTTCCTCCCCGGCAGTGCCCCAGGCCTGGCCTCGCCCGACCCACTTTTCAACCTCGCGAAATTGATCTTCAGACATGCCCATCCGCGCAGCGATGCTCGCAATTTCTTTTCGCTCCTCCTCGTCGTAGGTTCCGTCCGCATACCCCAGTCGCATCAACTCCTGGATAAGGAGAAACCGCGTCCCAGACTCCGAAAACTCGGACACGAGGCGTTTGAGCGAAAGCGATGACCTCGTCTCCAGAATGTCCTGAACCTGCGACTTCGCGTCGGCATCGAGCTCCCACGCCTCGGCGTACTGTTCTACCATCCGCTGCTCGTTAAGATCGATGGAGTCGTCGACAGCGGCGAGGTGGGCCAGTGCCTTGAGGAAGGGAAACCGATCCGTCTCGTCAACACGCGAGACTGCTTTGAGTCCGAGGTCTTCAGCCATGGCCAATAGAAGAGTCCGTGAGGAAGAACGACGAAGCAATCTGGATACTCCTTAATGTCCCAAACCCTGCTCCAGAAGTCAAGAAATGAGAAGCGCGCTCTCAATGTTCGGACGAGATTTGTGATTTTTCCCTGTTTCCGGTTCTCGTCGCCCAAACAGTGGACGCGCCTCCATCCCCAGCGCTTCCCCTGCTAACTGCTGCTAACTGAACTGATACTGCTGAATAAGAGCCCCTCCCTCAGAAATCACGACCTTGCCTGCACTGGTTACGGGAATTGCCAAAACCATACCGACGACCCCAAAGAACTGCGCGGCGATCCACACTGCCAGTAACACTTCAAGTGGATGCAGATCGACCGCTTGAGCAAAGACGAGCGGCTGAATGAAGGCCTCGTCTGCAATCTGAATAGCTAGAAAGGCCAACAGGACAAAGGCTGCCGCCGTCGGATCGCCTGGGCTTGCGAGTTTGACGATCACGCCCACCCCTCCCCCAAGCAGCGATCCCGCATACGGTATGACCGTCGTGATGCCAGCAAGAATGCCAATGAGAACGAAGGCCGGCACTTGAAGAGCCCACAACACCGAAATCGCCAGGACGCTGATGATGGAAATCTCGAGAACTAGGCCTCGGAAATAATTTCCTAGCTGGATGTCGATCTTATGGAGGGCCTCCAAGCTGAACTCGAAGTACCGATTGGGGACGAATCGGATCAGTGCCCGCTTAATTCGAGGACCATCCTTTAGCAACAAAAGGGCCATGAACGGGACGAGGATAACGTTGGTGACGATGCCCAAAAGATTGGGCGCCATGTTTACGAGGCCGCTCGTCCATTCTTTTCTCTTCTGATTAAAGTTCTCCTCGATCTCAACCTCTTCGCCCCCAAACGAGCGCGAGATCTCACTTAATTGGGTGTCAACCTGACTGATAAATTCAGTTAGCCGCTCAAGCTCTACGGTCTCCTGCACGTCCGTCACCTGTTGTGTCACAACAGGACCCAGTAGGTATCCTACTCCGATCATGCCCACCACTAGTAGCCCAAAGACGATGAGCGTCGCTTTCGTGCGGTCGGTGCGCACCTCGAGTCGACTGACCAGGGGATTCATGATGTAGGCGATCAGGGTCGCCACAAGCAGGAGTTGGGCAATCCCCTGCAAAAAATAAAACGCGGCTCCCATCCCCACGAGGAACAGCAGTCCTCGAATCCGGCGCAGAAAATCCTGCACCAGCGTGACAATGGAAAGGTCATCGGATTGCGCCATCGCAGAAGCCTCCGAAAGAAATTAATCCGAGCGAAACGAGACGAGAGGACTACGTATCGTCTCCGTCCTCACGTTCGTGAAGTTGCTCCCGAAGCGTCTGAACCTGCTCGTTGGTCTGAATGAGGCGCTCGCTAATAACCTGGGACATGCGAAGGAGAATTTGCACCCCAAGAGACGGATCCCGCTCCACGAGCCCTAGCAGATCGGGACGAAACAATCCGTACAAAACCGACTCGGTGCGCGCCACGGCGCTGGCCGACCGAGGCGTCTCGTTGAGGAGGGCCAGTTCTCCGAAAAAATCGCCATCCGTGAGCTCGGCCAGCGTGTCATCGGTCGGTTCGTACACAATCTCGATCGTGCCTTCCTGTATGATGTACATTCCCACCCCGGGATTGCCCTGATAAAAAAGTACCTCTCCCGGATCGTATTCCCGCCGGTGTAGGATGGACTTGATCGCCGACAACTCCCCCGTCGACAATTCGTCGAAGAGAGGGATGTCACGTAGAAGGCTGTAGACGGTCTCCTCCTCCGTCTGACGAAAAATATTGCCCCAAAAGCTATCCACAGCAGAGGTGCAATTTGCTCGTCGCTAGTGGGCGTGCACACGTACGTCGATGCCGTCGACGTCATCGCCGAACCGACCCAGTCCCTCCAGGTCGTCTCGACGCCGCGCTCCGAATGAACAAAAAGGAAGTAGAGAAAAGGTTTCTACTGATCCGCACACAGATGGGCGAACCACTTTCTCCGTGCGGGGGTGGATATCCAAGATCTTCAAGGTCCAAGATCCTGAGAGTTTCAGATTGCTGGAAATCTCAGATTTCCTGGATCGTGCAATGCTATCAGTCGGGGATCGTCCTTGGAAACCCATTCACGTATCAGTAATTGTCCAATCACCAGTCCCCAATTGCAATTCGACGGTCGAGAGCGGAAATTCGATTCAGCCCACCGTCGTCCATTGGCAATCAGAGGAGCGGGCCCTGGAACACCTCCGTGAGAGGCGTTGGAGCACGCTTGCGTGTGTGATGCTTGCCGTCGAAAATCTTCGCGGCTCCGCTAAGTTTGAAGAAAGCATCTATAACGTAGAGATTAGGGCTCAAAACGTCTAACGCCAGAGCCGCTCGGTGGAGCGGGGACACGTTAACACTCCGATCGAAGGGGCAACTCGGCCGCTCTCGGTTCCCTCGGTCGGCTCAGTGCAGTCGCAGGCAATTCTGTAGGGAAGGAGTCATTCCGAGCGAAGCGCTGGGAGCGAGACCATCTAGATGCCCATGATCGGTGCTCTTGGGGTGCGCAGCGGCGTCGAGGCGCCTCGA
>CAZSBW010000004.1:0-25247 GCA_964604815.1 uncultured Salinivenus sp.
CCAGCCGCACGTGGTCGGCGGACTGCGGGGCGGGGGCGTACTCCCACTCGTCGCCAAACAGCAGCTCGCGGGCCGTGTCGGGGGCTGCCTCTACGTCAGCCATAACGCTTCGGTCGAAAATTCGAGATCAATGAGGTCGCGCAAGCCTCCGCAATTGGCGGTATTTCGTATTGCGTATTTCGTATCATTCCGTCTCCCTACGCGATACGCAATACGAAATACGCAACAGACGCGGCGCGTGAAACACAGGCTCTTCGTGCAGAAGATTACCCGAGCGACAGATATCGTTTCGAGTAGTACCGCCCGTGCCGCTCCTTCTCTAGCTGTAGCAACAGGTCGTTGAGGAGCGAGGACGCGCCGATCCGGAAGCGCTCGGGCGTCAGCCAGGCGTCGCCGAGCGTCTCCTTTACCATCACGAGGTAGCGGAGCGCCAACTTTGCGTCGCGGATGCCGCCCGCCGGCTTCATCCCGATCTTCTCACCGGTGTCGAGGTAATGATCCCGGATCGCCTCCAGCATTACCAGCGTGACCGGCATCGTCGCGGCGGGTTTGATCTTGCCCGTGGAGGTCTTGATGAAGTCCGCCCCCGCGTCCATTGCGATCTGGCTCGCAAGCCGGACGGCGTCGTAGGTCTCCAGTTCGCCGGTCTCCAGAATCACCTTCAGGTGGGCGTCGCCCGAGGCTGCGGCCAACTCGCTCAGTTCGCGGTGCACACGCCCGTACTTACCGGATAGGAACGCATTGCGGTTTATGACCACGTCAATCTCGTCGGCCCCGGCGTCGCGGACGCGCTTCACCTCTGCGACGCGCTCGTCGAGGGCGGCCTGTCCACTCGGAAAGTAGCTGGCCACCGACGCCACGTTCACGTCCGCGCCCGCCACCTGCTCACGAGCCACCGACACCATCGGCGGGTAGACACAGACGGCCCCCACGGAGGGATAGTCTTGATCGCTGTGCGGGTCGGGGTTGAGGGCCTTCTGGCAGAGTGAGCGCACCTTGCCCGGCGTGTCGGCCCCCTCCAGGGTCGTCAGGTCCAGCATCGTGATCAGCATCTTCAGGCCCTCCACCTTTGCCTCCGTCTTGATGCTGCGGGTGGCTAAGCGGTCGGCCCGTTCTCTTGCAGCCACCTCGTCAACGGTGGGCACCTGCGGCGGGCGATAGTCCGAGTCGTCGATCATCTTCATGGCACTGGAAGCTTCTTCACAAGTCCGTACGCCGGACGGACGAACAGCCCGTCGACGTTTCTCCCCTCGACGGGGGAAAATGAATTGACCAGACAAAAAGTTGATTCACAGAACGAGGCAGCGACGTCCTGATCGACTGACAGCGACCCGTTCGCCTATGATTTTATTGGCTGCGCCCAAAATGCATGGGCGCCACTTACCGGACCGTTTCACGCCGCCGGTGGACCGACATCGCGAAAAAGAAAGGAGAAGCTGATCAGAACCGGCTATGCTCGCACGCTAGCCCGTGCGACGCCCGACTGCCCGCAACGACACAGGACAATCGTCCAGGCGTTATCGCTCGACCAGTTCATCGAGCTCATACCGTTTGCGCTTGTCCCAGAGCGTCTTCTTCGAAATGCCGAGATCCTCAGCAATGTCCGCGTAGCTGTCGTCGGCCCGAACTTCAAGAGTCTCCCGGATGTACGCCTTCTCTACTTCTTCGAGGGTGTGCCCCAGCGGAAACTGGAAGGCGTCGCCGGGGGCGCTAACCTCGTCGAGTTGTCCCGGCGGTGCAAGAGTCAGGTCTTCGGCACCGATCAGATCGTCATTCGTGAAGATCATCGCCCGCTCCAGCACGTTCCGAAGTTCACGAACGTTGCCGGGCCACATGTGGTCGCGCAGCTTCTGCTCCGCCCCGTCCGTAAAGCCTTTCACGTCGCTCCCAAACTCTTGATTGAACTCACTCACCATGTGACGAGCGATGAGCATAATGTCGTCGCCCATGTGGCGAAGGGCAGGCATCTTCACGTTCACCACGTTGATGCGATAAAAAAGGTCTTTGCGGAAGGATTCGTCCTGCACGCTCTGCTCCAAATCTGAATTGGTCGCACAGAGGATTCGAACGTCGGCTGTAAGATCCTCTACACCGCCCAGGCGCCGGAACTGCCGACTTTCGAGGAAGGAAAGCAGCTTTGCCTGCAGCGCCATGCTCATCGAATCGATCTCGTCGAGGAAGAGCGTCCCCTGATCGGCCACCTGAATGAGCCCCTCCTTCGAATCGCGGGCGTCGGTGAAGGCGCCTTCCTCGTATCCAAAGAGTTCGGCCTCCAGCAAATTGTCGGGAAGCGCTGCGCAGTTGATGTCGGTAAACGGCTCTTTGGCCCGCGGCGAGTTGTAGTGCAGCGTCTTCGCCGCCAGGTTTTTGCCCGTGCCCGTTTCCCCGGTAAAAAGCACAGTCGTATCCGACGCGTTGCAGAGCGTCCCAATCGTGTCCCGCACGCGCACGATGGCGTCACTTTCGCCAAGGATGCCCTCGATGGGATACTCCTGCTGCTGTTCAGTCTTGATCTGCTCCAGCTCTTGCTGAGCCCCATAGAGCTCAATCGCCTTTTCCAGGAGGGCTCGCATCTCCTCCAAATTTACGGGCTTCTGAATGTAGTGGAAGGCCCCCTGGCGCATGGCCTCCACGGCGGTCTGCACCGAGGAATGAGCCGTCATAATGATCACGGGCACGTCGAGGTCCCGCTCCTGCAGCGTCTCCAGAAGCTCGACCCCATTCATCTCGGGCATCATCATGTCCGCCACCACAACGTCGGGCTCTCCGCTCCCTTCGTCGAGGGCGTCCAGCATCGAGACCGGGTTCAAAAAGGCCTCAACCTCGTAGCCATCCCGTTCCAGGACGTTTGAGAAGAGATTGCCGATTTTCGGCTCGTCGTCAACAACGAAAATCCGTTTATCCATAGAGCAAAAAGGCTTCTATTTAAGCACAGCTTTCGGCGATAAGGCTCACAGGTTGTATTTTGAAGGGACGGTCCCCAGCGCTTGATGGTAAAATTACGAACTGAGGGCATTTTTTCATATCCACTGGGCCGTAAAGACGCGTAGCGGTGGGACAAAGATTCCTACCAGGGATATTTTCACCCAAATCGGGTCGAGCGCTCCAGGCGCAGTCGGAAACTGGATACTTTTTCCACCTTCGGTCGACCAACAACTGCCCGGGCCCGACGTATGACGACGGCGAGGTGCTTGCTTGTCTTGTCCGAGAAGTTCTCCGCCATGTTCCGGTGCCCTTTTGTGCTCGGTCTCGCTGTTCTTCTGCTGGTGGGCGGATGTGAAACGTCGGACGCCGACCGCACGAGCGCGACCTTCACCGACGATCTCGGGCGCACTGTCGCGCTCGATCGGCCGATCCAGCGCGTCATTTCCTTGGCCCCCAACCTAACGGAACTCGTGTACGCGGCGGGGGCGGGGTCTACTCTCGTTGCCGTCACGTCCTCGGATGACTACCCGCCCCCCGTGGACACCCTTGACCGCGTGAGCGCCCTCCCCCTCGACTTTGAACGCCTGGTCGCCAAAAATCCAGATCTCGTGCTCGGCACCGACCAGATTAATCCGCCCGGCGACACGGAGACGTTCGAGGCACTCGACGTGCCCATCTACTTCTTCTCGTTTTCGTCGCTTGACGACGTGTTCGAGGCCCTCCGCACGACGGGCGCCCTCCTGGACACCCAGTCCGCCGCCCAAGACACCGCGCAGGCCCTCGAACGACAGGTCGCCGCTCTTCGCACCCGCACCGATTCGCTGACGGACGCCGAGCGGCCCCGCGTCCTCGTTCTCATCGGCGACGACACCCTGTACAGCTTCGGTCGGGGCAGCTACGTCCACGAACTCGTCGAGATCGCGGGCGGGCACAGCATCACGGCCTCTCTCGACACGGAAGCCCCGACGCTGAGCGAAGAATTCGTCCTCACCGAAAAGCCGGACGTGATCGTGGGGGCCTGGGGCCCGAATTACGATCCGGGTCGTCTTTTGGAGCTACACCCGACGTGGGACGTCGTTCCCGCCGTCCAGAACGACCGAATCTACAGCCTGCCCTCCAGCCTGCTGCTCCGACCGGGACCGCGTCTCGTGAGGGGCGCCCAGCGGATGGCCGCCTCCCTCCACCCCGATCGGTTTGCACATCTCTCCCCGACTTCCCCCCGCTCGCCCTCGTCCCCGTCGACTGACGCACAACCCTCCCCGGACGCATGAAACGCCCGTGGCTCGTCGGCCTGGGGCTGATGGGGGGCCTCCTCTGCACCGTTGGGATGGCCGTATCGATCGGGAGCACCGCCATTAGTTGGACGGACGTGTACGGAGTGCTGGCTCATCATCTGCTGGGCATCGAGGTCACTATTCGCCCAACGACCGACCGCATCGTGTGGCAGTTGCGCCTGCCCCGCGCCGTCCTGGCCTGCATCGTGGGGGGAGGCCTCTCCATTATCGGGGTCGCGATGCAGACGCTCGTGCGCAATCCGCTGGCCGAGCCCTACATCCTGGGCATTTCGAGTGGCGCCTCCGCCGGGGCCTCGCTCTTTTATCTCGGGTTTTTGCCCCCTCTCCTCTCCAAAACCTTGACGATGCCAGTCGCAGCCTTTCTCGGGGGCCTGGCGTCCATCAGCATCGTCTACCTCGTGGCACGCGACGGGCCGCGGGTGTCGGTGGCTCGGCTACTGCTGGCAGGCGTCGCCATGTCTGCCCTCATGGCCTCTATCACCTCGTTCATCACCTTCTCCTCTCCCGAACCCGACAAGCTCCGCGCCGTGCTTTTCTGGCTGCTCGGCTCGCTGAACGGAGCGCGGTGGGTCGAGCTTCCCGTTCCCGCTTTGGCAACAGCTTTCGGGCTCGGTGCCCTGCTTGTTCTCGCCCGCCCCCTCGACGCAATGCTCGTGGGGGAGGAGCCGGCACGGAGTTTGGGCATGCCCGTGGAGGCGATGAAGAAAGGCCTCATCGTGCTCGCGGCCCTGGTCACGGGCACCCTCGTCGCCGTGTCGGGAGCCATCGGCTTCGTGGGCCTCATCGTACCACACGCCGTTCGTCTGCTTACCGGCGTGCCCCATCGGCGACTGGTGCCCCTCAGCTTCCTGACCGGGGCAATCTTCCTCTGCTGGGCCGATCTCGCGGCGCGCACGATCCTACCAGCCCAGGAACTGCCCGTCGGCATTCTCACCGCCCTGTGCGGCGTGCCGTTCTTCCTCGTGCTCCTACGCCGTCGGAACTACCACTTCGGATGACCGGTGAACCGATTCCGCAGCAGCGACTCCAGAGGGGCGAGGGGATCGTCGAGCATTCCCCTTGTGCGTAGAGGGTCAGCGTATGCCACCGCGTCTTCTAATGGATTGATGAAGCAGTGTCCGTTTCCGGAACGCGGACAGGGGCCTCGGTGCCGGTTTGCTCCCCGTCTGCCCGCCGAACGGCTCGTCCCACCTCCCGATGAAACCGGGCGAGCAAAAGCGCGGCGGCCGTGGCGAGCCCCAGGACCAATCCCCACCACAGTCCTTCGGGGCTCCCACCCTGCACGCCCCAAAAATAACCCGTCGTGAGGCCCACGCCCCAGTAGGTAACCAGCGCAATGCCCATCGGCACGCGGGTATCCTTGAGGCCCTGAAGCGCCCCGTGGGCCGCCACTTGCACGCCATCAAAGACCTGGAAAACGGCTGCGACGCCAAGCAGACGAATTGCCATGGCAATTACGTCCGCATTCCCCGTCGCCGAAAGGTCCAGGTACAGCCCGACGATGGGCCGGGGCACCGTGACGAACAGAACGGCTGTGGCAGTCATGAAGAGAGTAGACAACCCCATCGCCACGCCACCCGCACGCCGGGCTCCGGGCTCATCTCCTCGGCCAGCCGCCTGTCCCACCCGAACCGTACCCGCCATTCCAATACCCAGAGGCACCATGAACGCAAACGCCGCACACTGCAGCGCCACCTGATGCGCAGCCAGGGCCGTCGTCCCGAGCGTACCCATCATGACGGTCGTCAACAGGAAAAGGCTGGACTCGATGCCACGCGAGACGCCCATCGGCCCTCCAATTCGAAGAAGTTCGCGCAGGTAGGCCTCGTCGGGCGACCCAATCCGGCGCAGAACGTGATACTCGGCAAAGGGCTCCACCCGATTCACAAACAAGGCCAGGAACCCAAAAAGACTTGACAAAACAATTGCGGTAGCCCATCCTGTCCCGGCCAGCCCGAGCGGCGGAAGCCCCCAGTGGCCGAACATCAGCAGTTCGTTGGCACCGACGTTTAGCCCCACCCCAACCAGAGAAATGACTGTCACCGGAAGGGGGCGCGACAGACCTTCCACAAAACTCCGGAGGACACCGAATCCCAGAAAGGGAAGAATGCCCCATCGAGCAGCGCGCAGGTACGCCACTGCTCCCTCAGTCGCCACTTCGCTCTGCCCCGACCATCGCAGCACCGGCTCCATGAAACTCAAAATGATGAAGATGAGAATCCCGAAGCCGACAGCGAGCCACAGGCCCTGCCGAACACTCCGAGCAAGGACAGTTGAGTCCCGAGCGCCTACAGCTTGCGAGACCATCGGTCCCACTGCCCGGACGGTCCCCGTACCCATAATGACAAAGAAGAAAAAAACCGTGTGTCCCAACGCCACACCTGCCAGGGCCTCCGGGCCCAGTCGTCCCACCATCACCGTGTCCACGAAGCTCATGGAAATGTGAGCCAACTGCGCTGCGACCACTGGACCAGCCAGTCGGAGGGTCGCGCGCAGTTCTCGCCACAGAGCCAACAACGAAGACACAGGGCCAAAAACGACGTTGAGAAGCTGTTTTAACGTCAGCGTTGGCGGGCCGAGCAGCGCACAACGACTGTAGACTGGATCGGTTTCAGTTGATTGCCCACCGGACGCATCCTCCCTTCAGCAAAATCGATAGAGAACATACGCATGTCAGGCCGAAGTCAAAACAGGTTCTTAGTGGCGAAGGCATAGACTTCCAACACCTTACAGCTTGACTCGGCGCCCGCACAAAGACCCGCTCAATCTGAACACGCACGCCGTACCCGACGAATAGCCGCGTCTCAAATCATGCGTTCCTCTGGATAGGAGTCATTCACCGCCCTCAAGGGTTGCCAAACAGCGAGTGGCCAACACTCAGACGAAGGGAGAAGAGAAGTGGCACTGCTTCCAGAAAAGAAATGAGGCCACGGGTCTATCACAGATCGGTCCGCCGACGAGCACGGAACGCCCCTCTTCAGAAAGAGAGCATCTTCATGAACGCCCGCTATCGGCCCCGCTCCTCGTGGATGTCTTCCAGAAAATCGTCGACCTTCTCCTCTAGCGGCTCTCCGTCATCAGCGGGAGCCTCCTGAACCATGTCTTTCTGATCGTGCTCGGGGGTGTCTCTCGTCGCTTCGGACTTTTCCTCGGACGTTGAACTGCCTTTAAAGTACGGATACAATGCAAACGCAAGCAGGAGATTGACGAGCACGAAAAACGCGATCGCAACAAGAACGGCCCCCGGCTCGAGCGAAAAATCAATCCGATTCTCTGTCTGGGGGAGAACGGCCAGAAGAAACAAGCCTACCTCAATCATGAATACCGTAGCAAGATGTCAGGTAGTCAGCGAGATCGTAAACCACCGCAACTGGTACATTTTCCGAAGGAGAACCATGAGTAGGTGGCTCTCGGGTGTAAATTCAGAAAGCAATACGCGGAAGAGCAAATTTCTATTTGGTAGTACAGATTTAACACAGGGGTGATCCGGGCATAGGATCCACCCTCCAGAGTTTCCAGATGATTCGGCGAGAGGCTAATTGAGGCGTTGATTCGAAGCCAAGAGAACGACGGACGACCGTCCTGCATGGTACCCAAATCAGGACGGAGAGCCCTGAGCTTCGTTGCTCGGTCGCAGGCTTTCGTAGGCAGAGGATCGGGGCAGCCGTGTGCGGCAATCTACGGGGCCTTCCGCTCGCTACGGCCGCCCGCCCGCTACGAAGGCCCGGCCTCTTCAACGACGAGACAGGCCATGGATCCAGCTCTTCTTCGAGACGGTGAGGGTCCCCGATCGCACAGCGCAAAACGCTAAGCGGATTCGACGACGGCATTCCTGAGCGACGATGAGACATTGATCTCACTGTGGAGTGTGCGGTGGACTGGGCACTTGTTGGCAATTTCCAGCAGTCGCTCACGCTGACCGGGACTCAAGTCGCCGGTAACCTCGATCTCACGCTCAATGTGGTCCACTTTCCCCTCGGTCTCGTCGCAGTGCTCGCAGTCTTCAGCGTGGATCTTCTCGTGCGAGAGCCGCACGGTCGTCTCCTCCAGCGGCCAGTCCTTGCGGTCGGCGTACATTCGCAGCGTCATGCCCGTGCAGCTGCCCAGGGCTGAAAGAAGCAGGTCGTAGGGCGACGGACCGGCGTCGGTGCCGCCCATCTCCTCCGGTTCGTCCCCCACGAGGCGATGGCCATCCGCCGCAATCTCGGTACGAAACCCGTCTTCGGTGTTCGTGACGACCTGCCCTTCGTGTTCGGTCTCCGCTTCGTCCGGAAGCCCGACGTATTTCCGTGCCCAGGCCCCGAGGACGCCCCCCACGTATTCGGCGTCGGACGGATCGGTGAGCAGATGGTGGGCATCGTCGAGCGACACGAAGCTCTTCGGGTGCTTGGCCGCCTTGAAGATGCGACCGGCGTTGCCAATGCCCACCGTCTGATCCACCGGCGAGTGAAAAACCAGCAGGGCCCTCTCCAGCGTCCGAATGGTCTCCTCCATCTTCGTCGCCGCGAGATCTTCCAGGAATTGCTTTCGGATGGTGAAGGTGCGGCCCGCGAGTGTTATGCGGGCTTCCCCACTGCTCTTGATCTCCTCGAGGGCGTCTTCGAGATGGCGCGTCACGTGCTCCGGATCATAGGGCGCTCCAATGGTAGCAACCGCCGCCGAGCTCTCGATCCGGTGGGCCGCCTGTAGAACCGCCGCCCCGCCGAGGGAGTGCCCGACGAGGATGCGTGGGGCCCGGTGGCGCTCGGCGAGGTAATCGGCCGCTGCCACGAGGTCGTCGATGTTCGAGGAAAAATTCGTGTCGGCAAAGTCCCCCTCACTCTCCCCAAGCCCCGTGAAGTCAAACCGGAGCACGGCAATATTCTGCCGATTCAGGGCGCGGCTGATGGCCCCCACCGCTCGCAAATCCTTCGAACACGTAAAGCAGTGGGCAAAGAGGGCAAAGGCGTCCGGCGCGCCTTCGATCGGCATGTCGAGCCGGGCCGCCAGCTCGTCCCCCTGATTGTTGGTGAAGCGAACCTTTTCGAATGACATAAATGCTGTGGTGTGATCGAGAAGCGGATGACAGACGCTATTTGGGCTATCCCGGACTTCAGGCGGTCGACAATTTTTTACGCCCTATATCGGTACAGTTCGATTCCTGCCTCTCCCGCGCTCTACATTCTTCAGAAAATCGACTGAGGCCGGAGCCCGAGCGGTTTCGGTCTCACCGCAGAGGCTTGCGTTACACCGTTTCAAGAACGGCGAATGCCTTCACCTCGGCGTTCCCGACGGCGCCGGCACCTCGAACGAAAACCGACGGGTCCCCTCCGGCGTCCCGTCCACAAACGTCCGCTCCACGAACGTCACGGTGCCCGACCGGTCGATGAGGAGCACGGTCGAGGCGCGGGTGCCGTACTGCTCCCCGTCGATGAAGATGGGGGAGAGCATGCGTTCTCGCTCCGTACCGAATCCCGTGTTCGGAAGCTGATCGTCCGGGGCCGGGCGGCGGTCATCGAGGAGGTCGAGCAGGGCCTCGGGCGAGACCTCGTTCGCCTCGACCCGGTCCCGGAACCCGCTTTTCGCTCGTCGGACCTTGGGCCAGGGCGTGTCGAGGCGGTCATTGCTCAGCCCGTACAGGCCGGCCTCCAGGGGGTGGACGGTGCCCTCTCGATTGGTCAGGTAGTAGAGCGACGTGGGTGTACCGAGAAGGAGGTTGAATCCGTTGTAGCAGTCGGCCTCCGCTGCGATGCGGTCGAGATAGGGCCGCGGCGCGGGCTCCTCCCGGAGATAGTCGGCCACGAGCGTGCCTCGGGAGCGCGCATCGTCCCGGTGGGGATGCTCGTCGCGGATGTTGGTGACGACCCCCCAGTGCCCGTTCCGCGTGACCCCCATCCAAGTGCCGCCCGCCTTCAAGTCACGTCCGGCCAGCACGTGGGGCGCCTCGTCCCAGAACGCCGCGGGGGCGGTTGGGCGCGCATAGAACTCGTCCCGATTCCCCGCGAAGACGAGGGAATAGTCCGGGTGCTCGTCGTACGTGAAGACGAGAAGACACATGGAAGCACGGAGCGCAGAGCCAGCGGTAGAGGATTCCTGTTCAGACGTACGACGCTGTATCAACCGTGGTCCAGCCCCCTTCACCCTGTCGCCGTCCCGTCGCCCCGCTTCTCCACAGCCACAAGTCGCGGCGGATCGTTCTTCTGGTTCACAAACCGGTACGACAGCACATTGAACTGTTTCTGAGGAAGATCGGCGGCCCAGGCGTCAACCTCTTCGGCCTCCGCGGACCCACCCTCGTGGCCCGTGTAGAGCACGACCGTTACCACGCCCCCGGGCCGAAGCAGCCGGACAGCAACGTTGAGAGCCGGTATTGTGGTATCGGGCCTGGTCGTGAGGGTCGACGCGCTTCCCGGGAGATATCCGAGATTGAACGTGACGGCACCCACCTTCCCCCTTAGTTCCGCCGGAAGGTGACGCTGCATCTCTTCGTGGCCGGCCTGAACGAGATCCACCGTTGCGCCAATGTCTTCCGACGCTAGCCGGGACCGCGTCCGCTCGATCGCCTCCGCCTGCACGTCAAACCCGAACACGCGTCCCGCGCTCCCCACCTCCCGCGCCAGGACGACGGTGTCATGCCCGTTTCCAACGGTCGCGTCCACCGCTACGCCGCCCTCAGTGAGTGACCGAGTGGCCAGCACGTGTGCAAAGTCGAGAACAGAATGAATCGGCATGTTGACGTGGAAGGTCCTAAACGCGCCATCTCGTCCCGTTCTATCGAAAAGACGAACGACCCGTTCGCCGAAACTCCGCGAATTTTGCCCGGGGCCGGAATCTGAATCCGATTGCAGTCGTGCGCACAAAGTGCCCGGTCCCCCGAACAGGGACCAGAGACGGACGCGCCCGCCGTCCGACAACATTCCCCCCTTCCAACCGCCAACCAGCAAATGTCCGTACACGTCGACCTCGACGAGCGGAGCTACGACGTCCACTTTCGTTCCCTACGCACGCTTCCGACCCTTCTCGAGAACGCCGGCCTACGCATCGGGCGGTGCCTGCTCGTGAGCGACGAGAACGTGGCCGCCCACTACCGCACGCCCCTAACAGAAACCCTCGACGAGGCAGGCTGGACGGTGAAGTCCCTCGTACTCCCGCCGGGCGAGTCTACCAAATCAGCCGAGCACCTGCACACAATCTACGACGAGGCGCTGGACTGGGGCATCGACCGGCAAACGCCCGTTCTTTCGCTGGGCGGAGGCGTGATCGGCGACCTCGCGGGGTTTGCCGCCGCCACGCTGCTCCGCGGCCTCCCGCTCGTCCACCTGCCCACCTCCCTCCTCGCTCAGGTCGACGCATCGGTCGGCGGCAAGACGGCCATCAACCACCGAATGGGCAAAAACCTGATTGGCGCGTTCTACCAGCCGAAACTCGTGTGCGCGGACCCGACGACGCTCGACACCCTCCCGATGGACGAGTACACCGGCGGCATGGCCGAGGTGGTTAAGCACGCCCTCATCGGGGACGCCGAGCTCTTCGCCTTTCTGGAGGAGAACACCGTCCCCATCTTCTCCCGGCGCGACCGGGACGCCATCGCCGAGACCATTGAGCGAGCCGTGCAGGTAAAGGCCCAGGTGGTAAGTGCCGACGAGCGCGAGGCGGGCCGCCGCGCCATCTTGAACTTCGGCCACACCTTTGCCCACGCCATCGAGGCCGTGGCCGGGTACGGGGCCTTCTCGCACGGCGAGGCGGTGGCCGTGGGAATGCGGGCCGGCCTGTTTCTCTCCCACCGGCGCTACCCCGAGGCCATTCCTCGCGACCGGATCGACCAACTCATCCGCGCCGTCCCCGTCGACGCCGATCCGTCACCCCTCTCCTTCGATGCCCTCTACCAGGCAATGGGAGCCGACAAGAAAAATGAGGGCGACACCATCCGTTTCGTCGTGCTCGACCAGCTGGGCCGCGCCACCATTACGGGCGACGTAACCCGCTCGGAGGCCCGGCAGGCCTGGCGCTTTGCGGTATCGTCGTGAAACGCCGGTCGGGCGTCCAGCGTGTGATAGGACGAGTCGCTATTGCGTCCGCCCCCCACCGGGATTGCTTCTCTCACCGCTTCCTGTCCCCGTGTCCGAGTCCTCTTCGTTCTCCTTTTCTCGTCTCCTGTGGCGCCTCCTCCGGGCGGGTGTGTACGTGCTCATGGGGGGCACCATCCTGTTCTTCGCCCTCACGCGGACAGAGGTGGGACGCGATGGCCTCCGCCGGCAGCTCCAATCAGCCTTCAACGAGCGCTTCGCAGGCACCGTGCAGATCGGATCGCTCCAGGGCACCCTCCTCGACGAGCTCATCGTGACGGACGTCACTCTGCGAGACGAGACGGACACCCTCGTGGCCACGGTCGACTCGATCCACACGCGCCCCCACTGGTTCGGCCTGCTGACGACTACCGTGTCTGTGCGGTCCCTGACTATCGTCCGCCCGCACCTGCGGCTGCATCGCCGCGCGGACGGGACCTGGAACGCACGGGGCGCCCTCACCCAAACCGACTCCACGTCCGCTGATCGTCGTCTCAATCTGGATCTTCCCTACATCTCCGTTCAGAACGGTCGGGTGACGACCCGCCGCGACGGCGATGCGCCTGCCCCCGTCGAAACCCGGTGGCTGTTTGACTACACGCGATCGGAGGTGGACCAGCTGACGGCTGAGGCGTCCATCGAATGGGACGGCTCGGATCGACGTGTGAACCTAACGTCCCTTTCATTTCGTCTTCCCGAGCAGGATCTCCGGCTCCGATCGGCCCAGGGAATAATGAGTCGGGTCCGGTCGCGCTGGACGCTCCGGGAAGTCTCTCTGAAACTCGGAGCCACGCACCTTTCGGGCGAGGGAACGTTCCGGTCGGCCCCGACTGATTCAACGCGACTGACCAGCGACCTAAAAATCGCTCGGAGCCGGATTGACCACGATGAACTGCGCCGGCTCGTGCCGCGGCTCCCGCTCCGCAATGCAGTTGCGGTGGAGGGACGTGTGGGCGGTCCCCTCGACCGACTCGTCGTGAACGAACTGATCGTCGCCCACGACCAATCCACGCTTGGCGTGGAAGGAACGCTTTCTGGACTTCCCGACTCGCTCAACGTTGATGCACAGCTTCGGAGGAGTTCCGTCGCACCGGCGGACGTGAAGGAAGTGTGGCCGTCCTCTCCGTTCGACCAACTACCAGCGGTCGGGGCGGTTCGCCTTAACGGCAGCATCGACGGCGTCGTGAAATGGCAAGATCGGTCCAGCACGGCCTTCGACCTGGAAACCACCTTCGCCGTCGAGGGGCGCCCGGGGGCTGTGCGCGGCTCCCTCGCGGTGAGCCGGTCCGGCTCCTCCCCGCTCCAGTACGCCAGCACGCTCCGCACCGACACTCTCAATCTCGCCCCGATCACCGGGAATTCCCAACTCGCCAGTCGCCTCACGGGCCGGGTCGCAGTTGAAGGAAGCGGGTCTACGCTCGCTACGACACAGAGCACCGTGGACGTGAGGCTCTCCGAATCCCAAATCGCGTCCCGGCAACTTTCGTCTGCCGATCTGCAGTTCACGGTGTCGGGGCGAAGCGTGCGGGGCCGAGCGACCCTCCAACAACCCTTCGGCGGCGAACTCTCCCTCCGTGGTGAGTTCGACGATACCGGTCCGATGCCCCTTTACGACCTTGCGGTGTCGACGCACAATTTCGATCTTGAAGACGTTCATTCGGCCCTCTCCAGCACCCGCCTCAACGCCACCCTCACGACACAGGGACGGGGGGCCTCGTGGCAACATCTAATCGGAAGCGCGCAGCTCGACGTGGATACCTCGCTCGTGCATCGGGCGGGGAACACTGTCCTCCTCCCCCCTCACCAGATGACGCTGGACGTGAGCGTCTCCCCCTCCGACTCCTCGCGCATACAACTGGAGGGAACGATCGGCTCCGCCACCGTCGTAGGGACCAATTTCGGGTCACGGGTATGGACCTCCGGCCGTCTGTGGCTTACGTCCCTGCGCCGTGCCATCGACCGTCAGTTCACACCTCTATCCGCTCTCCCGTCCGACACCAGCGCCCGGCCGGTTATTTCGAACGCGCTCCGAGCCCGTGCCCGGAACACACGGACCGATGCGTCTCGAAATGAGCCGTTTCATCTTCGCGGAACGCTCGCTGTGGACCGAATGGACCTTCTCCGAAAGTGGTGGCCCACTCCCCTGACCGATGCTCGTGGCCTCCGGGCCGAAACGTCACTCACCCTGTCGCCCGACACCATTCACTCGACCGGAACGGTGACGGCGAATCGGCTCCAGTGGCAAGGGCGTCGCATCGACACGCTCAACACAGCCTTCCAGCTGTCCGGCCCGCTCCGCCCAAACCTCGCCGACACCCTGACCGCCGCCCTCTCCGGACGCGCCGATACCATTCGGACCGGAGAGCGCACCCTTGCGAAGCCGTCCCTTTCCCTCTCCCTTCTACAGGGCGACGGCACCCTCCGAGCACAGGCAAATGGGCTCGGCCGACTCGGACCGTTTGACGTCAACGCGGACGTGTCGCTGCGAGACGGCTATACCCAGTTCACACTCCGCGACCTGTACGTCGGCGCGGGCCAACAGGCATGGATTTCGGACCCGCCGGGCTCGGTCTCGGCTCATTCTGACGGCATCGTGTTCGACTCTCTGAATATAGAAAGCCCGCGCCCGCTCACCGCGGGCATCCAGCGGGTTCAGCTCCGCGGAACGGTTTCCTCCGCGCCGTCGGACACGCTGTACGCGGAGATGAGCGACGTCCTGGTCTACCCAATTCTCCAGCTCACCTCGATGTCTCGTCCCGTCGGGGGACGAATGAACGGTCAAGTGGCCCTCACCGGCGGTCTGGCGCAACCACAAATTCGTGGGACGTTTGAGGTGAACCGTCTGTCCTTCGATCGGCGCGTCCTCGGAACCCTTAAGGTCGAGAGTCAACTCACGCCCCGCTCGCCCGATCTGCAGGTCGCCGCAGCGCTCGTGTCCGAAGCGTCCGAGTTGGGAAGCTTACCCGGCCCCTCCCTCGTACCGCAGGGGCCTCGCACGCTCGAAGAAAACCAGTTGCAGATCGATGGGCGCGTGCGCCTGCCGGGATGGACCGACGACGATAATCCAGCCAAGGCAACCACCGACCAACTCGACCTCAACGTCGACGTCGGTCGCGCAGATCTCTTTTTCTTTAAATACATCTTCGACGATAACTTAGCCAAAGCAGAGGGGTTCACCGCCGGATCCATCCACGTGGGCGGACGCTTCCGCCGTCCCGTCTTCGACGCGCAACTGACGATCGAAAACGGCCGCTTTACGCTGCCGCAATTTGGACTGGAATACACTGCGAGCGGCCCGGTGACCGTCGATCGGTCGGGCATCCGGACCCAAGGCCTCACTGTTACCGACGAATCAGGCTCCGCCACCCTCCAGGGGAGCGTTCTCTTCAACGAGTACGAGTATCTCTCCTTCGACCTTTCCGCACAGCTCGACGCGCTAACCGTTATCGACGTGGCCGACGCGGAGGACTTGCCCTTCTACGGCACAATTCGCGCCTCGGGTCCTGTCTCCCTCACCGGCCCGCTCTCCGACGCCACGCTCCGCTCCGAACAGGCCCGCACCACTCCCGAAAGTGAACTCTTCATACCGGTCTCCGAAGGAGGCATCAACCAAAGCTCCGGATACATTATCTTTGCCGACTCGACGGGACAAGTGCCCAACCTCCAGGATCTCACCCGTCGGGACAACATCCTTTCCGACCGACCCGCCGGGGAACCGTCTTTTGTCGAAGGACTCGAGATCGACATCAATGTGACCGCCCCCGAGGAATCGACGGTAAACCTCGTATTCGATCCCGTCGTGGGCGACGTCGTTACGGCCGTGGGGTCGGGGCGCGTCCAGCTGCAGCGCCAGGGCGGCGAATTTTTCGTCTACGGGGACTTCAACGTGCAGGACGGGACGTACCTCTTTACAGCGGGGGAGGTCTTCGTTCGACGATTCAACATCAGCGGGGGAACGCTCACCTGGGACGGTCCCCCAACCAACGCCCAACTCGACATTCAGGCTGCATACCGCACCCGCGCCTCTACGGCCGGCCTCCCGAGCTACGACGAGGGCAGCCGCATTCCCATCCGGGTTCTCCTGGACATTGGCGGTCGCGTCGAAACCCCTCAGGTGGAGCTCAGCCTGGCCCGCGTGCGGGACCAGCGCAGCAACTTCCTCGGCTCCGAGGCCCTGGACGCCATCCTCAATCGGCCGGACCGCACCACCGAGTACGCAACGAGCGTGCTCCTCACGAACACCTTTCTCCTCACGACGGAATCCTTCACCCAGGGGCAAGCCTCAGGGTCGGCCGGGACGTCGAGCGGGGGGCTCGCCACGGCCGGCAACCGACTCGCCTTCAACAGCGTCTCGCAACTGGTCGCGAGTCAACTCAACCGGTACCTGGGGGCAGCACTCCCAAACGTTGATCTCAATTTTGGACTGCAGGGGCAAAACCCGAACGACCTCGACGTCATCTACGGCGTGGCGCTTCGTCTGCTCAACGAACGGCTCGTCATTCGGGGCGAGGGGGTTTACACGGGCGACGATCCCGACCGGCGCCAAGCCCGGGGCCCGCAGGGCGAATTCGTGGTCGAACTTCGTCTCAGCAGTCGGGTGAGCGTCGAAGCGTTCTACCGCCGCACCGGCGACGAAGTGACGCAGGACCAAACCCTCACCAGCAGCACCGGCGCGGGGCTCTCCTATCAAACTGAATTTTCGACGTGGCGGGACCTCTTTTCCCGGATTTTCGGCTGGCTGATTCCCGACGGAGACGAGTCCGACAAATCCGAGGACAATACGGAGTCGAATCCCGTCCCGGCCGCCCGGGAAGACGAAGACGCAATTCCGCCCCCAGATTCGGGGGAATCGGACGACGAGGCCCCGAACTCGAACAAATGAGCGCCCCTCTGTGACTTTTTCGTACGGTTCCGAACGCCGCCTCGGTGTCATAGTTAAGTGGGTGATACTCTGACTTTCGCATAAAACCAGTCTCGTGTGAGCCAAACAGACACCAAGAATCTTCCCAGTGTCGACGAACTTCGCAAGCGCATTCTGCACTTCTTGCGCGAACACCCCAACGACGCCCACCGCTCCGGCGACATTGCGAAGGGACTCGGCATTGAAGACAACGACATCTATCTCCGATTCTGCGACGTGCTCGCAGAGATGAGTGCCCAGCGTCTGGTGAAGCAGGAGGGACGCAAGTACAAGCACAAGGGCGAGAACACCCACCGTACGGGGGTCCTGACGTGCAACGAACAGGGCTTTGGGTTCGTGCAGGCGGTCGACTCGGAGGAAGAATTCTTTATCCGCGAGGCCCACATGGGGGAAGCGCTGCACGGCGATCTGGTGCGCGTGGCCGTGGCGGCCAAGGCGCCGGAGGACAAGAAGCGAGAATGCGAAGTTGTGGACGTCGTCGAACGCCGGCGCACTCAGGTCGTGGGCACGTTTCATCATCGCGGCGACTTTGCCTTCGTCGAGCCCGATGACCGGCGGATTCTCCAGGAGGTCTACGTTTCGTCCAACGACTTCAGCGGGGCCGAAGACGGCGAGAAGGTCGCCGTGTCCATCGACCGCTTTGACAGCCGCAAGGCCTCGCCCGAAGGACGCATCCTTCGCGTGATCGGCCCGGCGGACGACCCGAACGTGCGCGTTCTCTCGCTGGCGATGAGCATGGACGTGAAGGCCGACTTTCCGAAGCCGGTTGAGGAGGAGGCCGACGCCATTCCCGTCGACATTCCGCAGTCCGAACTTGAACGCCGGCTCGACCTCCGTCACAAGGACATCTTTACCATCGACCCGGTGGACGCGAAGGACTTCGACGACGCGATCCACATCGAGCGGCTCGACAACGACAACTTCGAGGTCGGCGTCCACATCGCCGACGTAAGCCACTACGTCGAGCCCGACTCGGCGATCGATCAGGAGGCGCTGGACCGCGCAACCAGCGTCTATCTCGTCGATCGTACGATTCCGATGCTCCCGGAGAAGCTCTCGAACAAGGTGTGTTCGCTCCGGCCGAAGGAGGACAAGTTGGCCTTCTCCATCATCATGGAGGTGACGCCGCACGGGACGGTCGAGGACTACGCCATCCGGGAAACGGTGATTCACTCGAAACAGCGCCTTACGTACGACCGCGCCCAGGATTACATTGACGGCGGCTACCCGGACGACCCGGTGGCCTCCGAGGTGGTTCAGGCCAACCGGCTGGCCAAGACGCTCACGCAGAAACGCCTCCGAGAGGGGGCCATCGACTTCGGCTCCGACGAGGTGAAGGTTATTCTCGACGACGACGGGCATCCCCAGAACATCGTTCGGAAGGAGCGGCTGGAGGCCAATCGGCTCGTTGAAGAGTTGATGCTCCTGGCAAATCGCACGGTGGCGGCCCACGTCGGCGCCCCCGGTCACAATGAGCGCTTCCACAGCAACGGCGAGCCCACCAATCGCGACGAGCCGCTGCCCTTCATTTACCGCATCCACGACACCCCCAACGGCGAAAAAATCCGGCAGCTCGCCGAATACGTCCGGGTCTTCGACCACGAGTTGCCGCTAACCAACGGGAACGTAACCAACGACGACCTCGGCTCCCTCATTGACGACATAAGAGGCGAGCCGGAGGAGAAGGTCATCGTGCGGGCCGCCCTCCGCGCCATGTCGAAGGCCAAGTACGCAGTGGGCAACGTCGGTCACTACGGCCTTGGCTTCGACTACTATTCCCACTTCACGAGCCCCATCCGCCGCTATCCGGATCTCATCGTGCACCGTCTCCTGAAGCGGTACGGGAAGGGAGAGACGCCGCCGCGCGAATCGGAGATTCCCAGCGTCGAGGACCTGGCGGCTCGGTGCGAGCACTGCTCCGAACAGGAACGAAACGCGCAGGACGCCGAGCGTGAGTCGGTGAAGCTCAAGCAGGTCGAGTACGTGCAAGACCACGTGGGCGACACCTTTGAGGGCGTGGTGAGCGGCGTCACGAAGTTCGGCGTCTTCGTGGAACTCACCGACCTGCTGGTCGAAGGCCTCGTCCACGTTCGCGACATGGACGACGACTACTACGTCTACGACGAGTCGACTTACACGATGCGGGGCGAAAACACAGGCAAGTCCTACCGCCCCGGCGATTCGGTCCGGGTCGAAGTCGTGAGCGCCGACATTGACTCCCGCGAGATCGACCTTCTCTTCGTCGAAGACGAGTGAGAACTCAAATCTCGTTGACGGATACGGCGAAGACATCGTCGCTCTCCTCAATCCGGTCGAGGACGACCGAATCAAAGGGGCCGTCGAAGCGAATGCTGGCCACAGCGGCCCTACTGCCCTCGAAGATGCGGTTGCTCATCTCCTGAATGTTCCAGTTGGCCCGCCGCATCTCGTCGAGGACCCCCGCCAGCACCCCCACCTGATCGCGGTGGCGCACGGTAATCTGATGGGTGGCCTGGGTCTGCTCGGCGAGATTGACGCAGTTGGGCACGTCGCCCTCCTTGTCGAACGTACGGACGACGCGGGCCGCCTCCATAGCCGTCGCGTCCTGGGCCTGCTGCGTGGATGCGCCGATGTGATGAGACATATATAGATTGGGATGATCGGCCAGGGGATGATCGAAGTCGGCCCGCTTTGAGGCCGGCTCTCCCTCCATCACGTCGATCCCGGCCCGCACGTCCTTCTCGTCGAGGGCCCACGCGAGCGCGTCCTCGTCCACCACCGCCGCGCGGGTCGTATTCACGAAGAGGGCTCCCTCCGGCAGCGCCTCAAAGAAGGAGCGGTCCGCCAAGTGCTTCGTCTCAGGCGTGGACGCCACGTGCAACGAAACGATGCTCGCGTCGCGCGCCACCGCTTCCGGCCCGTCGCGGTACCCAATGCCCATCGCCTCCTCGGCCACCTCCGGCTTGAGGGACCGGCTCCAGGCAATGACGTTCAGGTCAAACGCCTTGGCCCGCTGCATCACCGCCGTTCCGATGTTGCCAAGCCCGATGATGCCCATCGTTCGCCCCTTCAAGCCCTGCGCTTGGGCGTGCATCTTCTTGTTCCACTGCCCGGCGCGAGCGTCGACGACGTTGTCGGGAATCCGGCGGTCAAGCGCGAGGATGAGGCCCATCGTGAGCTCCGCCACGGCCACGGAGTTTTTGCCGGGACAGTTGGCCACGAAGATGCCGCGGTTGGCGGCCCCCTCCACGTCAATCGTGTCGTAGCCGGCCCCTGCCCGCACGATGAGGGCGAGCGAGGGGCTGGCGTCGAGGGCCTCGGGCGTCACCTTCGTGGAGCGGACGACGAGCACGTCGGGGCGTTCCGATCGCAGGGTCTCCACGAGGGCCTCCCCCGACAGGCCCGGCTGTTCGACGATGGCATAGCCCTCGTCCGCGAGGGCCTCAATGCCCACGTCGGCAATGTTATCGGCAACGAGAATGGTCATGGCACCAGAATAGAGCAATTCAACGCATCATCGAAGGCTGTTTTGGGCGCTACACCGCCGGCTGGACGGAAGCCTCTTCCGGCACGTCGTCTGCAAAATCGTGGACGAGGAGGCCGCTTCGGAGCTTCGGCTCAAACCAGGTGGACTTCGGCGGCATGAGGCTGCCCTCGTCGGCCACCGCCACGAGTTCTTCGATGCTCGTAGGATACATGCTCACCGCAAACTCGGCCTCGCCGTCCTCCACGCGGGCTTCGAGTTCGTCGGTGCCCCGAATGCCCCCCACAAAGTCGATGGTCGGGTCCCGACGCGGATCGGTAATGTCGAGGTGCGGCTCCAGGATGTGCTCGCTGAGGCGGGCCACGTCGAGCTGATCCACGGCGCGGTCGCTCTCAGAGGCCGGCAACGCCATCCGGTGCCACGCCCCGTCGAGATAAAGACACACGACGCCCTTCTCGGACGGAACCGGATCGTTCACGGTTTGCTCAATCCGGAACTGCTCGTCGAGGGTGTCGAGAAAGACCGCCGGCTCCTCGGGAAGTTCGTACACGATCCGGTTGTACGCCATGATGTGCATGTGGCTCATCGGGAAAATCACCGCCGGAAAAAACTCAAACTCCGGCGGTTCGTCCTCCCCGTTGGTTTCCGTCCGAAGCTGTTCGGCGGCCCGACTGGCGGCCTTGCACCGGTGGTGGCCGTCGGCAATGTAGAACTTCTCCACCTCACGAAAGGCCTCCACGAGCGCATCGGTATTGTCGGCCCGCCAAAGCGTGTGTCGGACGCCGTCGTCAGCCTCGAAATCGTACAGCGGCTCCCCCTCCTGCACCTCGTCGACGAGGTTGTGGATGGCGTCCCGATCGCGATAGGTAAACATGACGGGCTCGGCGTGGGCCTGCTGCGTGAGCACGTGCCGCGTGCGGTCGTTCTCCTTCGCCGGTCGGGTCTTTTCGTGCTTTACAATGGTCCCCTCGTCGTACTCGTCCACCGAGGCCCCTCCAAAGATGCCGGTCTGCTCGCGCCCGTCCATCACGAGGCGATACACGTATACAGCGGCCTCCTCCTCTTTCTGCGTGTAGTCTGCCTCTACGAATTGACGGAGATTGACGGCCCCCTGCTCATACACCGAATCGTCGTGCACGTCGGTGTCCGGCGACAGGTCAATTTCGGGGCGCACGACGTGGAGAAAGCTCCGCGGCTTTCCTTTGGCCAACTCGCGCGCCTCCTCTGTGCTCACGACGTCGTACGGCACGGAGGCAATTTCTTCAAGATATTCAGGACGAGGCCGCACGGCGCGGAAGGGATGCAGGGTAGCCATGTGGACGCTTCAATTGCTTGGCACGAAAAAGGACAAGGTGTAAGTTGATACCGAATATACCGATCTGCCGCAAAGCATCTCAAGATTTTCTCGGAAAGATGACCGCACCCTCGCGGGGGTACCCGAATCGGAGATGGGCACCTGCTGAGCACATTTCTACGGCACTGGATCCGTCTCCAGGAAGTCGGCTTTCCTCTTCTCACGCAGCACCAACATCTGTCACGGGGTCGTCGCTCCGAGAGTGAAGCGTCCGGGTCGCCCCCCGAAGCCGTCGAGAACGCCGAGGCCGAGTTCCAAGTACCAAACCCCCTCCCGTAGATACGAAGCCGTCCCGAAAACACACGTGTTCCTCGGTAAATGGGATCAGCAACCGAGGTCCTTTCCTATCAACCGATGAAAACACAGGTTGAACGCCGTTGCGCTTTTACAGCCTCGGATTCATTCCTTAGGTTCAGTCTGTGCGCGCTGCATGTTCTGGTTGCCCCCCTCCTTATATGTTTGCTTTTACTCGAACGGTATCTTTCCTACGTCCCCTCGCTGGAAGCGTCCTGCTGCTTGGCGGCGTCCTGCTCGTGAATGCCTGCGGGACCTCGAAACCAACAACGCAACAGCAGGAGGAGGAGGAGAAAGAGGCCCAGACGAGTCGAACGCTGCGGCTCACGGCAATCGACAGCCTATCGGAAACCCCGCTCGGACCGCTCGATAGCGCCCGCGCCGTCAACCGCACCTTCGGCGACAGTCTCCGTGCGGACTCGTCCGGTCAATTTGTGCTTGAAGACGCTGAGCCGGCCCTCCATGTGTTCGACGTGAGCGGCTACGGCTACCATACGCAGCGGCACGTGGCTGTGCTCGTGGAACCCGACGACTCGACAGTGTCTGCCTCAACCAATCTTCTCCGCCAGCGCCTCACCATCGATTGCAAAAACAGCAGACCTCGGTTTTGGAGAAAGCTTGTACGCGAGTACAAAGACGAGACGTCCAGCATCCAATTCAGCCTATCCAGTGTTTCGGCCGAAAACGGTCAGGTAACGCTCCGCCCCGTCGTCGTCAATTCCCTCATTTTTCCGATCTATCTCCCTGACAATTTCGGTGCTCTCGGCCCTTATGCCGTGGACCTGTACGATGGAGATGGCAACCGGCTGTCTTATACGTACAAAAATGCCCCTCCGGATGAAGGACAACGAATTTACAAAACAAAGGCAGATATTCCGGAGGTTCCGCCGGGGAGTGAAACGAGGTTCTTGAAGCCGAGCACGCTGATTGTCGGCGACAGTATCGAAAAAGGCACGACCATCCAAGCCCGCATGCGCTACACCTTTTCCCTGGACGATACACTGGAAACAACCTCTGCCACGACCTTTCCAGAGCCGGAAACCGATCTGGACTCCCTTCAAACGCCTGTCTTCGACACGCTTCGAACAGCGGGCGAAGTGCGCGTGGCCGACAGCCTTGTCCTCCAGCGTGACACGACGACGATGCGGATCGTCGGCATCGACACGACGATCACGCGACGAGGATACACGCTCTTCTCAACGCGGCGGGAAGGAAACGTTGTCCCAAGCATGGAGCGCGCTCTCAACTTGCTGTACGTGCCCGACTCGGTGATTACCAGAGCCCGCCGCGACTCGCTTGAGGCCCTCGCCGAGGAGAAGACGACGGTTCCCGAGGTCGACACAACCGACCTCCCGCTCTCGGAGGTTCGATCTCCCACTCAGATCGTAGAGCGTACAAACACTCCCGGTCTCCGCTCGCTTTTGGCCGACGAGCGGCTCAGTCAAGCGTTCTCGGAAGGGCTCCCCACCCTAGACATGACGGCCGATTCGCTGCTCTCCTTCTCGGCAACCATCCGTGGTGCACACCTTCAAACACCGTCCCTTTCGGAATCCCGAGTCAGGCGCGGCCTAGATGCGGAGTCAGACTCCGTGCGGAAGGACTCGGTAATCTTGAGCGCTCCAGCCTCCGACTCCCTCTTTCGCACGCTTGGCCCTGTCTCCTCCGACACCACTGCTCGTACGGAAGAGACGAATCCCTTCATCCTTCTGGACCCGAGCGAGCGACTCGCGCCCGACGCCGATTCGATCACCATCGACTCCCTCGGCCTCACCACTCGCCCGGACGCTGATTCCGTCGCCACGACCTCGATCGTCACAAATACCCTCAGCAATCCGCCATCCTACAGCTACTGGTACGCTCCGCCATCGCAGTCGCGCGAGAACGCGTCCGTACTCGTCGTCGATTCCTCATTTTTCCGCCTTCGAGCCAAGCCGCACTTTGACACGACCTCTGCGATTCAAGTTGCCGATCTTCTTCCCGATCGCGTTGGCATCCGCGAGCAAGTTGCCCTGAAACGCTTTCCCCAGCAGGTGCTCCGGGCTCCCCGTGGAACGTACCGCCAAGAATACCTGAAGGCGTGGCGGACGATGCTGGAGGAACAACTTCAGGAAAACTACTGCGAAATTTTCCCGTTTCCCATGGAAACCGGGTGGAGACGTGCCTCGATGTACTGATTCTCCTCGTCCTACTGATACGTGAATGGGTTCCCACCGATCTGTGTGACTTTGCGAGATTAATTGCCGGACGCGGCCCTGACGAAGAGTGTCTCGAAGAAGCGACAGAAAGCTCCTCCGGCCTCGAAGAAATGGCCGCCCGGACGTTCCCCAGAGCGAAACGACCGAAATTTCTCATGTTTGAGCGGCAGTGAGTTTGAGAATGGGGATCTAGGATCCCCGTCAGTGGAGCGATGGGGAACGTCAGGCCATTTCTTCACAGGGGCCCCTTGCGGGTCATCCCACGTGGCCGTGATCTTTTTCGTCCATTTTTGTATCTAGACAAAAATGGACACAAGACCAAGGAAAGTGGCGAAGTTTTACGAAATAGCTCTTCGCTTTCGGTGGAAAACCGGTGGTGTCCCCTGAATAATCTCGCAACTCCACAGGGATCGCTCAAGACGATTCCCGACTGGTAGCATACCACGGTCCTGGAGACCCAGATCTCCTCCCTTTACGGAGAAGGTAGTGTATACCCACTTGTGCACGGATCAGTAATTGCGAACGTCCCGGTTCGTTCGTTGGGGCGGGTAACGGGATAACTGCATCTTGTCTAAGGGTTATTGCTATCGTTATTCATGGCAAACCACGCCCATACTCACGCACATTCGGGCATCTTCAGGAGGAATTTGCCCCGACAGCCTCTGCTCAGTCGAATTAAGTCTCAACATGCGATTGCCGAGGGCGGGTACCCATCAGAGAACCATCGTCGGTTGGATTGGGAAACCGGGTGTACG
>CAZSBW010000005.1:0-1584 GCA_964604815.1 uncultured Salinivenus sp.
CCGCTCCATGAAGATGTATTTCTCCATGCGCGGATTCCATCGGCTCGTGAGGTGTCCGAAGTGTGCGCCGGCTTTCAGAAGCTCCTCAATCGTGACGCGATGAGACGATTCATCGTCCTCGGCGTCCTCGGCGGCGCCTTCACCGTTCTCGGCAAGTTTCTCCTCGTCGGGCGTGGCCTCCGGGTGGGCCGTCGACTTCATTTCGGCGTCCGATTCGGCCTCGGCCGGTGCGGCGTCGTCAGCCCCGGGGGCTGCTTCGAGGGGCTCGTCGGCGGACTCTTCGGGGGCTGCCTCGTCGGTTGTGTCGGCGGGAGCCTCTTCAGGCGTTTCCTCTTCGGTACTTGTGTCGGGGTCTTGCGTAGGGGTCTCGTCAGCCATAATCGGTCGTTTCAGGAATAAGGAAATTGGGTTTATGCTACTACGACCGTCACTTGCGCAGCGAAACCGCGGCTGGGCACGGGGGAGCGGGTGCGTGGGGATAGAGAGCAAAACGGTTCTGCTCATGCGCGCCCGCGCTCCCGTGCGCAGGAGCGGTCAACCCACTGTCGCATCGGGCCGTATGGTTTTTTGGTGTGGAATGCAGAGTGGGGACGGTGGAATGGCATCGGACAACCGGCCATGCCACACTCCAATTTCCGCATTCCCAAGTCGGATTACCGTTTGCTGTACTGGCTCTTCTTCCGGGCACCGGGCTGGCCGTACTTCTTGCGTTCGACCATTCGGTCGTCGCGGGTGAGGTAGCCGGCGTCGCGGAGGGGGCCGCGCAGCTCTTCGTCGTACTCGACGAGCGCTCGGGCAATGCCGAGCCGGATGGCTTCGGCCTGGCCGGTGAGGCCGCCCCCGGAGGCGTTCACCAAGACGTTGAACTGGCCGAGCGTGTCGGTCACGTCGAACGGCTGGTCGAGTGTGCGGCGGCGCCACGGGTTCGGGAAGTAGTCCTCGGCGTCGCGCTCATTGATTTCAAAACTAGATCCGTCACCGGGACGCAGGTACACGCGCGCCGTTGCGGTCTTTCGGCGCCCGATTGCCTGAAACTGGGTCATCGTTGGCATGGCGTGAAGTCGGTTCTTCGAAAAAATCGGTCGTCGGAAATGGCATTACACCGTGTCGAGCGGCTCGGGCTGCTGGGCCTCGTGCGGATGCTCAGGACCGGCGTACACCCTCAGTTTTTTAAACATCTTGCGGGCGAGGGGACCTTCCGGAAGCATTCCCTTCACCGCACGCTTGATAATTTTCTCGGGCCTGTCGTCTCGCACCTCTTCCGGAGATTCGGTGTGGTCGCCCCCGGGATACCCGCTGTAGTTGAGGTAGTCCTTGTCCTGCTCCTTCCGTCCGGTGAAGCGAACCTCCCTGGCGTTGACCACGATGACGTGATCGCCCGTGTCCATGTGCGGAGTGTAGGTGGGCTTGTGCTTTCCCCGAAGCACTCGCGCGATCTCGGAGGCAAGGCGTCCAACCACGCGGTTCGAGGCGTCGGCCACGTACCAGTCCCGCTCAATGTCGCTGGGAGTGGCACTAAAGGTCTTAAAGCTTTGCGTATCCATCGGGACTCAGTCGCTTCGGTTGTGCTGTAACGGGTGCGAG
>CAZSBW010000005.1:1684-23947 GCA_964604815.1 uncultured Salinivenus sp.
TGCCTGCTCAGACACAGGAAACGTAGCAGCGTTGCGTCGGGCCCGGTTCGTCCAGCGGACGACTGACCAAGAGCCGTAGCCGAAGCCGTTCGGCAAACCTTTAGCACGTTCAGGGAAAAGGCAGGTTTTCGGCCATGAAGAGATTCCCTCAATCTTGATGGAGCGGAAGGGGGGCTGATCGCGCGTCGGGCTCCTGATTGACGGAGGAGTTCGGCACTTGCATCTTGCGCTGATGGCGTGCCAGCCTCGATACTGGGTGTTTCCATCTTCGTTCGGTTTGGTAGGCGGCACTACAGTCCGTATTCTTCTCGTGCCCCCGTCTATTCCGCAGGGATGGGGTCAAAGTAGCAGTCGAATTTCTCTTGCTCGGCTCGGATTTTAAACACACGATCACCCTGGGCAGAGGTAGACGTTACTTCTCGGAACAACCTGCTCCTTATTGTACCCGATCAGGCTGATGTTTGCGCATGGTCGTTAGGTTGTCAGTCAAAATTTAGATGTAAGAGCGGTCTCCGTAAAAGAGGCGTTGATTCGGGGCAGAAGGTCTTTTATTCTTTACTACCTGTCGCTCCCATCGGGACGACTCTGAATTTGTCCTGGGTTTTTCGGTCTCGTCCACGCCACTATGATGGACCCTAGCTCCCGTCTGCGTACCGTTATCGATCAGCTCCCGTTTGTCGTGGACGACACTGATGCCGCGAACGACGCCTTCCGGCGGTGGACGGAGGAGCAAAATCCCAGGGCTGAACGCCACGTAGACATGTGGACCTACTGCTACGTCTGCCGCTATTTCCTCGCAAAGTCCGCTGGGGACACCTTTGAAAGTGCGGCGGCGCCCGATGAACTCATCACCCGTACCTATAAGAAGATTCAGGAGAACCGCGACGGGGTTCGCGATCCCAGTCGATACGCCAACTGGGTCAGCGTCGTGTGTAAAAACACGTTTCTCAACTATGCGCGCCGGGACCGAGTCTCTGACTCAATCGACGAGGACAAGGGACCGACCCTCCGTGCGGAAACGTCCCACCTTCCGGAGAAGGGATTCGTCCGAGAGGCGCTTGCCGAGGCCATTGAGCGGCTTCCGGATTATCTGCAAGAGCCGGCCCGACTTTATTTTCTCGAAGATCTCGAATTCGAGGAGATCAGCGAGCAGATTGGCAAGGCCGTTCCCACAGTTCGAACCTACAAACATAAGGCCGTAAAGCGACTGCGGGAAGATGAGCGTCTTCGAGAGTACGTCGATCCTCTGGACTTTTAAAGAACCATAATATGAAGATTCAGTTAGTGGGTTATGCTGACGGTGTGTATGTGTCTCCTAGGGCGAGGTTCGCTCCTTTACATCCGATCCACTGTTTTGGCAGTGGTCATTCGATCGCGGGTCCCCGCCCGGATTGAATTGAGCGAGGCTCTGAAGGGATTTTGAGATTTACTCGGCACAATCTCTGCCATTGTCTTGAAATTTCGGAACGCTACCGGACTCATCTCCTCCGTACTCGTCGCCTAGCATTTTCCTGCTCATGGAAAACATTGAAGAGCAGATTCTTTCGTATCCTCATCTCTCGGTTGAAAAACAACGGGAGGTGGAAGCTTACGTAGAAGCACATCCCGAGTGGGCTTCTCTTCTGCAAGACGTGCGCTCCATTGAATCGCTCGTCCGGAATGCGGACGGGAGTTCCTCCTCCGACGCACTTCTTACGACTTACGTTGTTGTTCAGCACATTCACTCGGAAGAGGCTCCTTCGACCCTGACGGAGGCGTTTCGCCGTCTTGAAAAGAGGATGGAGGATGATCCCGACCTCCGAGAGCGCGCTGAGGCCGTTCGTCGGCGATTGGAAGAGGCAGAGGCGTCGGTTGATCCGGTCTCGCACTTTGAAGAGCTCACCGGTCACTCTTTGGATCTGGAGGCAGAAGGAGCGTCTGCCGCCGCCGAAACGACAGCGTCCTCCCGTGAAGCTGCTCCGAATCGGGGAGCGGTGGACGCCTTACGCTCTTTCGTGGACGACCTTCTCCGTCTCCCCCTCGCTGTACGAGGGGCCGGGGCGGCTGTGGCTCTGCTTCTCGGAACGTACGCCGTGTTGTTCGCGGCTAGCGAGGCAACGCAGTCCACTCTCGACCGACTTGCGACTGTAGATGTGAGCAACCAGGTCGTTGATAACTATACCTCGACGGCGACCCGCAGTGCCGTGCCCTCCTCGGACACGCTCACGTCCGACCAGCTGTACGTGGACGCGCTCACGGCGCTGCAGGAGGCTCGCACGTCTACGTTGGGGCTCTTCCCGAGCTACGATGCCGAGAAACTCAAACGTGTAGAACGTCTCTTCAATCAGGTGCTCGATCGGACGGAATCTGGGTCGTTTCTCGCTTTGGAGGCACAGTTCTACCTTGGCAAAGTCCACCTTGCTCGGGGAGAGGTAGAAGCTGCGCGATCAAACTTCAAGATGGTCGTCAAGCAGGAAGGCCGGAATGCAGCGGAGGCACACGACATTCTCGAAACGCTGCAGGAAGAATACTCAGTGGGAGAGAATTTCAGTCGATGAGGAATCCATCTCGTCTTTCCTCCTCATCCCGTTCTTGAGGTCGACGATAAAAAAAAACGGATGCCAGCGTGCGCTGACACCCGCTCGTGGTTCCGCTCCGCAATGTCTGCCTGATGTCGCTCAGGCGTACGTGTTGAGCATCACTGGCATGATGAGCATGAGGATGTCTTCGTCCTCGGCCTGTTCCTGCGGAAGGACGATGCCGGCACGATTCGGCGAGCTCAGCTCGAAGACGACCTCGTCACAGGTCACGTTGCTGAGCACCTCTGTGAGGTACTCCGAATTGAAGCCGATTTCCATCTCTTCGCTGTCGTAGTCGCAGTGGATTGTCTCTTCGGCCTCACTGGAACGCTCCACATCCTCCGCCGAGATGGTGACCGCATCACCTGTGATGTCAAGCCGAATCTGGTTCGTCATACTGGAGGAGTAAAGCCCCACTCGTTTCACCGCGTTGAGCATGTCTTCCCGCTCTACCGTTAGATGGCGGTCGTTCTCGTCGGGGATGACCGCCTCGTAGTTGGGATACGTCTCGTCAATGAGGCGGGCGAGCACCCGGGCGTTTTCGAAGTCGAAGCTCACGTGTCCCTCGTCGACCCGAATGGTGCACACCTCGTCGTCCTCCACGATGCGGCCGGCAAGCTTTGTGGCCTTCTCCGGCACGATGAAGTTGACCTCCGTTCCGGCCTGGAGCTCCGGCAGGTCGAGCTTGACGAGGCGGTGCCCGTCGGTCGCCACTACGCGGGTCTGGTCCTCTCCCATCTGAAAGTAGACGCCCATCATAGCGGGCCGCAGGGCATCCTGGCTCACGGCGAAGGCGGTCTTGTCGATCGTTCGGTTCAGCAGTCCCCCGCCGACGGCAATCTCATGCTGGCTTTCGATCTCCGGGAGCTCCGGGTAGTCCTCGCCGTCGTGGCCCACCATTTTGTAGTGACCCTGATCGGTTTCCATCCGAATCTCGAAGTCGCTGTCCGCCGAAAACTCGATCGGCATGTCCGGCAGGGCCCGTAGCGTATCGAGCAGGCGTTGGGCAGGCACCGCGATCGGGGTGCTTTCCGGCGTGCCGTTCGTTTCGAACTGGACCGGCACGGTCTGCACGATAGAGATCTCCAGGTCGGTGGCACTCAGCCGAAGTGTGTCCTCCTCGCGTTCAAAGAGGATGCATTCCAGAATCGGCATCGTGCTCTTCGACGGCACGGCCCGGTTGACGGTGTTGAGCGCCTCAAGAAGGTCGGCGCTAGAGGCGGAAAATTTCATGGCGGTGCTTGAGGTCGATGGGCGAGAATCTGACAAAGCAGGTGAATTCATACGGTCGAACGCACGGGCAGATCCGTGTTCCCTGCATCTGGAAACGAGCGACGGCGAGACGGTCCTCAACGAGACCGAAGTTCAAGCTTTCGGTCAATCTCCTCGACCGTGCTCCTGAACTGCTCGTCGGTCTCCATCTGGTCCTCAACGGTGTTGTTGGCATGGATGACCGTAGAGTGGTCGCGTCCCCCGAAGTGCAGACCAATGGTCTTAAGCGAGTTTTGCGTGAGCTTCTTGCAGAAGTACATGGCAATCTGTCGTGCTCGTACAACCTCCCGCTTGCGCGTCTTGCCGCGCATTCGGTCTTCGTCGATGCCCGTATACTCGCACACAATGCGTTGAATTTCTTCGATCGTGAGGTTTGCCTGTTCGTCCTCCATAAGATCGCGCAGGACCTCTTTGGCCAGTCCGAGGTTGATTTCGCGCTGGTGGAGAGTGGCGTGGGCAAGCAGGCGGATGAGGGCACCCTCCAGTTCCCGAATGTTGCTCTTCACATTGTGCGCGATAAATTCGATCACGTCCTGATCGAGGTCGATGCCGTCGTCCTCGGCCTTGCGCTGGAGGATAGCGATGCGCGTCTCGAGCCCGGGCGGCTGCACGTCGGCCGAGAGGCCCCACCGGAAGCGGGAGAGCAGGCGCTCCTCAATTCCGTCGATTTCGCGTGGGGGGCGGTCGGCCGAGAGCACAATCTGCTTGCCGGCCTGGTGGAGGGCGTTGAAAATGTGGAAGAACTCCTCCTGGGTCTTCTCCTTTCCGCTGAAGAACTGCACGTCGTCGACAATGAGGACGTCGACCTGGCGGTAGAACATCGAGAACTCGCTGATGCGATTCCGCTGGATCGATTGCACGAACTCGGTCGTGAACCGCTCACTCGACACGTATAGTACGGTTTTGTCCGGGCGGTTGGCGGTCACGTAGTTGCCCACTGCCTGGATGAGGTGGGTCTTCCCGAGCCCCACGCCTCCGTAGACGAGATACGGATTGAAGTTCGTGTCGCCTGGTTCCTGCGCGATGGCCCAGGCGGCACTCCGGGCCAACTGATTGCAGTCTCCCTCGATAAACCGCTCGAACGTGTAACTCTCGTTCAGTTGGCTGTCGATTTCCTTCTCCTGGATGCCCGGGATGGCAAAAGGGTTTTGCACGGGGGGATCTTCGCCGGTTTCCTCGGGGGCGCCGCTGGGCTGAGAGCCGCTGGACGCTGACACGGGATCGGCCCCAGACCGGTCCTGGTTGGGCGACGAGGACCCGGCCGCTGATTCTCCCTGCTGAGCGGACGGGCTGGGGGAGGGGTCATCTTCTGAGGACGGCGAGGGACTGTCCTCCATCGACTCGTCGATCGAGGGCGACGCCTCCTCGTCCGAGTGCCGCGCGGGCAACTGCATCGAGGCTCCCTGCTCCGGGTCCTCCGGGTCGTCCTGCTCGATGACCACGTCGTAGAAGAGACGCCCGTTGGGGCCGAGAACCTTCGTGATGGTTTTGCGGAGGAGAGAAAAGTAGTGCTCCTCCAGCCACTCGTAGTAGAACCGACTGGGAAGCTGGATGGTTAACTTCTGAAGGTCCCCTTCCTCCTCGAGAGATTTTGCCTCCAGCGGTTCAAACCACGTGTTGAAGCTCTGCTGACTGACGTTGTCCCGAATGACTTCGAGACAGTCGTTCCAGACACGTTCGGCAGACTGATCCATATTCAGGGCTGGGCCGCCGCTGTGCGAGCGCTGTGCACTCGTCAGCGGAATGTCAATACAGGCAGCGTGGATGATGGAGTCAGCCGTACAGCGTCGTGGCTCGCCAAGCCACTACCGAGAACAAGAATCTGTAGATGCGGAGAGAAAGAGCTCTGCCCGTACTGCCCGAAACGACCAAGCAGCATAGGATGCAAGACTTGGCCAGAGCCACTGGACTTCTTGCTGGACGGGAGCGCGATGGCACAGGGCTGGGTCGAATTCCCAGTGTGTTGCGAACTCCGCGTACGAACTGAGGCATCGCGTCCCGACTTGCGTCGCCGTTTATCCACAAGAGAATCACAGCAAGAAGGAAGTACGCCCCTTTCGGGCAGCCTCTCTCAAATTATCAACAAGTTGTAAACAGGTTATACACAATCTATAATCCGTTGGGCGAGAACGGGTTATGTGAAAATCGGCACGATAGCGGACGTGCGTTCACTCGTCGATTGATTTCCAGTTGAGGCGTGTGTGCAAAGAATGCACGTTTATTCACAGGTTGCCAACAACTGGAGCAAGAGACGGAGCGCCATTCGATTTTTTCTCTCAGCCCAGATCGTTGTTCTTCGGAGACGTGCGCAGCTGAAGTGCTCCAGGACCCGGAGGAATCAACATTCTCCGGAGCACTCTACGGTCGTAAAGGTAGTGCCCCCTAAAGGGATAGAGAACGATAATCATTGCCCCTGTCAACGTCAAGTGTTCTAGCGTTTGTCAAGGATGTGAAGACCCCCGACTGGCTGTTCTCCGAACAGGGGCCCGCCGACGGGGTGTGGAACCCCGAGACCACGTCCGTCATAATCGACTATGCGCCAACAAATCATGTGGGTCTTCGATAGCGTCGATTCTGGAGTGAGGTACTTGGTCTTATGCTGACGGTTGACGTATCCTCTCTGTCTCCGGGCATCCATCACCGCGAGTTCGCGCCGTCAGCGACCGAGGTGGATCTCGATCCGACGACGTTTGGGGACATTCGAATCGAGGCGGAGCTGCAATACCACCGGGATCGAATTCTGGTGAAGCTCGATGCTGTCGCCACCGCCGAGTTAACGTGCGACCGTACGCTCAAGCCCTATGACCAGCCCGTAGAGGGCCACTACAGTCTCCTTTTTGGTCCCCCCTCGATGGTGGGGCAGGAGGGAGAGAAGTTCGAAGAGGTTCGGCCCCTTACTCCGTCCGATCAGGAGATTGACCTGACCGACGTGGTGCGCGACACGCTTCTTCTCGCCCTTCCGCAGCGGCGGGTGGCTCCAGGAGCGGAAGAAGAGCAGATCGACCGGGAATTTGGCGCACCGGGGGAGGAAGAAGAGGAGGAATCCATCGATCCGCGTTGGAGCGAGCTTCGCAAGCTCCGAGAGGATGATTCGACGGAATAGGATAAATTCTGGGCGAAATGAGTGTCCTGGAGTGAACACCGGACCGTTCCGCACATCTTATTGGGGTCCTTTGGATGGGCATCGACGATCTGTTTTCCGTAACTGAATGACGCGCACTGCTCGGCTGAGCAGCGCTATCGCGTTTTTCTAGCATCACCTACTGGGAATGAGGTTATGGCTGTACCGAAAAGACGACATTCGAAATCCCGCACACGAAAGCGTCGATCGACCTACTACAACGAGTTGGAACCCCCCCAGCTCATGGAATGCAACAATTGCGGCAACTCGAAGGTGATGCATCGAGCGTGCAAGTACTGCGGGCATTACCGAGGGAGAAAGGTCATCGAACCGTCCGACGAATACATGGCGTAGCGGAAGAGAGACGTTCGCTGGACGTTTCTTTTATTGTCATTGAGACACGCTCCGCCGAGGGGACCCCTCGGGTTTTGCTGGGGCGTGTCATTTCTTTGTCGGGTCTTCGTGTCGAAATCCGACACTCATTCGACGATTTTCTCGCGTACACCTATGTTTGCAGCGGGTCCGTTTCCTTCGGAACGGGCCGCTTCGGGAGAGGAATGATGAACGCCCCTCCTTTTGACTCGGCACCACGTTTCGGTACACACTCTGACGGTTCGTATGGCTTCGCGTATTGCAGTGGACGCAATGGGAGGCGACGATGCACCGGGGGCGGTCGTGCAGGGGGCAATTCAAGCCATTCGGCACGCCGAGCAGGACCTGGAGGCTCTACTCGTCGGTCCTGAAGAGCGGCTTCAGGACGTGCTGAATCGCCATTCGGGGGCACCGGACGCTTCCCTTCAGATCATCGACGCCCCCGACGTCATCGGCATGGGAGAGGCGCCCTCAAAGGCCGTGAAACAGAAGACGAGCTCGTCGATCCACCGTGGGTTGGCTGCTCATCACGACGGCATGGCCGATGCGTTCGTGAGTGCCGGGAACACCGGAGCGATTATGGGCGCATCGATGTTTATTCTCGGGCGAATTTCCGGCGTCGAACGCCCGTCGATTGCCGGATTCTTTCCGAATCTCAAGGGCTCTTCGGTCGTGCTCGACATTGGCACGAACGTGGACTGCAAGCCGTCCCACCTGCTTCAGTTTGCCCGGATGGGAACCATCTATGCTCGCCTGGTACTGGACAACGACGACCCCACCATCGGTCTCATCAACATCGGGGAGGAGCCGGGCAAGGGCAATGAGCAGGTCAAAGGCGCCTACGAGCTTTTGGAAGAGACCGAGGATTTGCACTTCGTTGGAAACGTCGAAGGGGGCGAGCTTCTGTTTTACGCCGCCGACATCCTTATCTGTGATGGATTTGTGGGAAACGTGCTGTTGAAATTCGGAGAGAGCATGACCACGGTGCTTTCGAAAATGACCGAGCAAGAAATGGGGAAGCAGGGACTTGTCCCGGAGGAGCAAGAGCTCGTGACCGGGGTCCTCGATGAGGTGCGGAAGTACTTCGATCCGGAATCGCAGGGAGGAGCTCCTCTTCTCGGAGTGGACGGAAACGTGCTCATCGGGCACGGCCGCTCCTCCCCCGACGTCATCGAGCAGATGATTCATGCGGCGACTGGGGTCGCGTCCGTCAACGTCGTCGATGCCATCGAAGAGGCGTTCCGCACCGATCCTGCGTAGCCGCCCCCGTCGCTTTCAACAGTTGTTCACGCGCATCATGTCCGCTACTCCCTCTTCACGCCGCGCTGCCATCACGTCCGTCGGGCACTACCTGCCGGAGCAGCGGCTCACCAACAGCGACCTGGAGGAGATGGTAGACACCAACGACGAGTGGATTCGCACCCGAACGGGCATTCGGGAACGTCGCATCTTGGGGGACGACAGCAAGGCCACGTCCTTTATGGCCACCAAAGCAGCCCAGGAGGCGCTCGACAGGCGGGGCCTCGCACCCGACGAGGTGGACGTGATCGTCGTGGCTACAGTGACGCCCGACATGCTCTTCCCGGCCACTGCGTGTCTGGTCCAGGAGAGCCTGGGTGCCTCCAATGCCTGGGGGTTCGACCTGTCCGCCGCCTGTAGCGGCTTCCTCTACGCCCTCACCACCGGGTCGCAGTTCATTGAGACCGGGCAGGCGGACACGGTGCTCGTCATTGGGGCCGACAAGATGAGCTCCATCGTCGATTACACGGACCGCACGACCTGCATCCTCTTCGGGGACGCTGCCGGGGCCGTCGTCTTAGAGGCTGACGACGAGGTCGGGCTCGTGGATGCCATTCACCACCTCGATGGGGAGCACGAGGATCTCCTCTGCATGAAGGGTGGAGGCAGCCTCAACCCGCCCACTCACGAGACGGTGGACGAGGGCATGCACTTCCTCCACCAGGACGGGCGGCAGGTCTTCAAATTTGCCGTCACGCGAATGGCCGACGTGTGCCTGGAGGTGATGGAGCAAAACGGCCTCACCAACGACGACGTGCAGTACCTCGTGCCCCATCAGGCCAACCAGCGCATCATCGACGCCACGGCGAAGCGCATGGGGCTCTCCGACGAGAAGGTCATGCTCAACATAGACCGGTACGGCAACACCACGGCGGCCACCATTCCGCTTTGTCTGTTCGACTGGGAGGAGGAGCTGGAGCGGGGCGATGGACTGATCCTCACGGCCTTCGGCGGCGGCTTTACGTGGGGAGCGAGCTATCTCACCTGGGCCTACGACGGGGCCGAGCGGGCGTAGGACAGATGTCTCGAATGTATGTCCACCGAACGGATAGACGGCGGTCTGCACCGCGGTCGGCCGTCAGTGAATGTAGAAAACGACAGGGGGGCTTCTCCCGCTGACGTTTCGGACTGCACAGTTTCCCTCACACAATCACCGACCAGTCAATGGCAACTGCCTTTCTCTTTCCCGGCCAGGGCTCCCAGTCCGTGGGCATGGGCTACGAACTCTACGAGCAGTTTCCCGAGGCCCGTGCCCGCTTCGAGGCCGCGAACGACCACCTCGACGTGGATCTCCTTACCCTCATGTTCGGCCTCGATTCGAGCATCGGCGACCCGGAAGAGCGGTTGAAGCAGACCGCCATCACGCAGCCGGCCCTCTACACCCACAGCCTGGCGGCGATGGCGGTGCTCGCGGAGACGGGCGTGCGGCCCGACATGGTGGCCGGACACAGCCTGGGCGAGTACAGCGCGCTGGCGGCTGTAGGGGCCCTCTCCTTCGAGGATGGACTGCGCGTGGTGCGCCGACGAGGCCAACTCATGGCCAAGGCCGGGGAGCGACGACCCGGGACGATGGCTGCCATCATGGGAGCCGATGATGCAGACGTGCAGGAGGCCTGCGAAGCCGCGTCGGAGGCCGGCGACGGCGTGGTGCAAACCGCCAACTACAACGCACCGGGGCAAGTCGTCATCTCGGGAGATGCGGAGGCGGTCGATCGCGCGACGGCTCGAATTCGAGGGCGGGCCATTCCCCTTCCCGTGAGTGGGGCGTTCCATTCTCCGCTCATGGAGTATGCGCGTGAGGGTCTTGGGGAGGTGCTGGATGCCGTCGACATTCAGGAGCCGAACTGTCCGGTTTATCTCAACGTGACGGGCGAGCCCAGCACCGACCCCGACGAGATTCGACAGCGACTCATGGAGCAGCTGCTCTCCCCGGTGCGATGGGCCCAGTCGCTGCGGCGCATGGAGGAGGCAGGAGCCTCCCGCTTCGTTGAGATCGGGGCAGGAAACGTGCTCCGGGGGCTTGTGGAACGCACTCTCGGAGATGAGGTGGCGACGGCAGGAGCGGGCACACCCGACGGGATTGAGGCGCTGGCTGCCTCAGAGTAATCGCTTGGAAGAATCGCACGGGAGAGCGGAACGCGCCTCGAACGGTGTGAGTGCCACCATTTGGGTCCCTTTCCGCTTTGCCCGATCCCTGTGAGGTGCTCGCCATGGCATACATTGTCCCCGCTCCCTCTCGCGCTCTTCTTGGTGTCGTCGCATTCGCTTTGGTTGTCGGGGGATGTGGAGGCGGATCCACCTATTCGTACGAGCAGGGATCCCTTGCCCAGCGGTTTTTGCCGACCGATCGCACAGTTGAATATCACCCCGACTCCCTCGGTGCGCTTTCGATCGAAAAACGCGAGGGGCAGTTTCAGTTTGAGCTTGAGAGCAACTACGAGGCCCTTCATCGAAAGTGGTCGTGCACCTATCAGAGCATGGGGGCCGGTCGCAGTCGTCGTGGGCCTTCATACGCTACGTTGTGGAGTCTCGAGCTCTCGCTCGTTTCTCTGCAACCGGAGTTTGGGATAAGCTCCCTGAGTGAAGAACAGGCGCGGAAGCGAATGCAAGAGCGTCGTCAGAAGTACGACAGCACCATTCAGATCGACGTGTTCTGGTTCGAAGAGGATGGGAATTCGCTTCTCGCAGGTCCCGGGAGTCAGGTTGAGCTTCGGATTGATGGGGAGCGGTACAGCACAGCGAAAGAATCACACGGCCCGCTTCGAGACACGTTCGTTCCGGATCGGGCAGAAACGGCGATCTTTCGGCGAAATACGTTTTACTTTCCGCGCGTCGTCGATAGCACGGACATTTTGAAGGACGCCCAGCGCGTCGAACTTCGCATTGATCGAGTTGGGTCAGGCTCCGGGGTGCGGTTTGTTTGGTCCTGGGAGGACGAACGTCATTCGAGTGCTCGCCTGAGGAAGCAAGAAAACGTTCAATCCGTACAGAAGAATCGCGATCGACGCTCCCGTCGCCCATAGACGCGGCCCCTAATCGCAGTCGCACCGCCGGTTGCCTGGCATGGGCACTCTCCCCCACCGAGGCTCCCGCTTGTTGTGGGCTTGCACACCTGATTTGCCGGACGTTGCCGGTTGCGTGATGACGTCTTCCCATGTCGGCACTGTGCGATTGAACGTGCCTCGGCAAGCCGGACAGAAAAAGAGTCTACCGGGGCCCGGCGCACCATCTGCGATCCTGTCAGCGTAGCTGGGCCAGGTCAGTCGCTTCTCCTTTCATCATCACCGTTTTTGTTTTCATGCAGATTGATTTCAGCGACACCACGGTCCTCGTTACAGGCGGCACGCGCGGGATCGGACGGGCCATCGTAGAAGCATTTGCCGAGTCGGGAGCGCACGTCGCATTCACTTATCGCTCGTCTACCGACGAAGCAGCTGCGCTCGTTGACTCGCTCGAAAATCGGGATACCGAGGTTCTCTCCTTGCAGGGCGACGTGGCCGATTTTGACGTTGCCCAGTCCCACGTGGACGCCGTCCTTGACCGCTGGGACACGCTCGACGTGCTCGTCAACAATGCCGGCATCACGCGAGACGGGCTCATGCTGCGGCTTCAGGAGGAGGATTGGGACTCCGTTCTCGACACCAACCTCAAGGGGGTGTTCAACTTCTCCAAGGCCGCCTACCGGCCGATGATGCGGTCCGGCGGCTCAATCGTCAACATTTCGTCCGTCGTGGGCACCACCGGGAACGCCGGACAGACGAACTACGCCGCCTCGAAGGCCGGCATCGTCGGGTTCTCGAAAAGCCTGGCCAAGGAGTTGGGCAGCCGGGAGGTCACCGTTAACGCGGTGGCGCCGGGGTACGTCCAGACCGACATGACCGACGAACTGGACGCGGACACTCGCGACGCTATTCTCGATGCCGTTCCCCTCGACCGGCTCGCCGAGCCGAGTGAGATTGCCGATTCGGTTCTCTTCCTCGCCTCCCCCGCCGCCGACTACATTACCGGACACGTCCTGCACGTCAACGGCGGACTCTCGATGTAGAGGGTTCGAGCGCCCCCCGTCTGCCGACGCGATCTGTTCCAAATGTAGACGCGGCAAATGTAGACTGAGCGATCACCCGCCGCCCAACGAGGGTGAGGGCTGATGCGGGGGCGAGTCGGCTCATTGGGGAGGAGAGAAGCGCCGGTGCGGAATTCACGGAATCCAACCCCTCCCGTGCGCACGGGTCTGAGGATCGTTCGAGCACCTCCGCTCGTAGCAATGGATCCGAGGAGAGAGCAGCCCGAAGAACATCCATCGTTTATAATGGACTTGCAATCTAGATGTCTGTCACATGGCAACCGATACGAAGAAGAGCCGATATACGAACGTCATTGACCTGACCTCCGAGGCGCAGCAGGAGAAGCGCCGCGACGAGATGGAGGGGGGGCTGCGAGAGCCCGATCCGTCCCTCGATGAAGTCACCATTCGCGACCTGTCCGGAGAAGTGGAGCAGGCCGTGCGGGCGGCCGGCTGGAACGAGCTCATGCCAGTGCAGCGGAAGGCCATTCCCTACATTCTGGCCCACCGCGACCTCATCGTGCAGTCGCAGACCGGCTCGGGCAAGACAGGCGCGTTCCTGCTTCCGCTTTTCGACGTGCTCGATCCCAACAAGAAGGAGCAACAGGTCTTGATCCTGACGCCCACCCGGGAACTGGCGCGGCAGATCCACGAGGAGTTTGAGCGGATGAAGATTGCCACGCCGGAGACGAATAAGTTGGAGGCGGCGCTCGTGTATGGAGGAGTGGGATACGAGCCGCAGATTGAATCTCTGAAGGAGGGGGCGCAGGTCGTCATTGGCACCCCCGGTCGGACGCTCGATCACCTGAAAAAGAAAAACTTCATTACCAAGTCCGTTCGGATGCTCATCCTGGACGAAGCCGACGAGATGCTCTCGATGGGCTTCTATCCGGACATGAAGGACATCGTCGGCTTCCTTCCGGAGGATCGCGAGTCATACATGTACAGCGCCACCATGCCGCCCAAAGTGCGCTCGGTGTCCCGCGAATTTCTCCAGGATCCGGGGTTTCTCTCGCTCAGCAGCGACAAGGTCAGCGTCGAGGAGATCAAGTATCGCTACTACCTGGTCAAGCCAATGAACAAGGACCGGGTGCTGGAGCGGCTGCTGGAGCTTGAAGAGCCCGAGTCGGCGCTGATTTTTGCAAACACGAAACGCGAAGTCCGATACCTGGATCGATTTCTCTCCAATGCCGGGTACGACGCCGATCAGATGTCCGGGGACCTCTCGCAGCCGAAGCGCGAGAAGGCGCTCGATCGGCTTCGGGAAGGGAATCTTCGCCTGCTCGTGGCGACGGACGTGGCGGCCCGGGGCATTGACGTCTCGGACCTGAGCCACGTGTTCATCTACGACGTGCCCCAGGACCACGAGTACATCATCCATCGGTCGGGACGCACCGCGCGGGCCGGAAAGGAGGGAACCACCATCGTCCTCGCCACGCACGAGGACGAGTTCGAGTTGAAGCGGATGGCCAACACGTACGACATCGACATCGAGAAGGCGGAACTGCCGGAGAATCCGCACCGGACGGCCACGCAGTTGCTCGAGGAGCGATACGCGGATGCGGACGGGCAGGCCGAGCAGGTCGATCAGTTTGTGCCCCTGGTCCGCGAACTGTCGGAGGACCGCCCGGAGCTGTTGGCCTCGCTCGTGAATGAGCTCTATGCCCAATCCAAAGAGGACGCAAACGGAGAGCCGGAGTGAGAGATTGCTGCGCTTCCTGTGTACCGGTCTTTTTCCCCTCCCTCGGGTCTGCTGAGGTCGACGGTTCCCCGCACAGCTCGGACCGCCGTTCTGAGGGTGCGGAATTTGTGGGCATTCGGTCAAGCGGCCGGAGTCATTTTCGTCTGCCGGAATTTGAGGGGATGGAGGTCGCTTCGGGATCGTCTGCGGGTCGGATTCGGTTGAATCGCTTCCCTCGTCGACACCACTCGTTCCGCAGCGCGTGCTTCTCATGAACCGTCTCGCCGAATACCTCCGGCGTCTTGAGTCGAATCGGCATCTCGTCCTCGACGTCGTGCGCGTCTATCTGGGGGCAGGGCTTTTCTTTCGGGGCCTCGTCCTTCTTCTCACGGATACGGGCCTGCAGCAACTTGCGGGCGGGGCCGCGCCGTCGCTCACCACCTCGGGCCTAGCGATGTACGTGATGGCGGCCCACCTTCTCGGCGGCGCGCTTCTCGTCGTGGGACTTTACACCCGGCTCGCCGCGCTCGTTCAGCTTCCAGTGCTCGCCGGGGCCGTCCTCCTGGTGCACTGGCAAAACGGCCTCCTGTCGGCAAACCAGTCGCTGGAGTTTTCGGCGCTGGTGTTGTTTCTGCTCCTGCTCGTCGTTCTATTCGGGGGCGGGAAGTGGTCGCTCGACGCCCGCTGGAAAGAGGAACCGATGGAGGAGGGAGCGGCCGCCTCTGTGTGATCTCGACTCGCGGAGGGGGCGCCTCGTGGTCAAAAGGGTCAGGCCGATGCCAGCAGCACGGCCCGCCGCAGCTCGGTCCAGCGTCCCTCCGTCTCCTCCGGATGATGGGGATTTTTCTCCCGCAGCCACTGCTCAACGGTGGTGAGGTGCACGTCCTCGTCCGCCCGGCGGGCCACCTCGCGGTAGACCTGCCCCGTGGTCTCGACGTCGGGGTTGCCCATCACCTCCCAGGCGAGAGTGGCGTAGTGCCGGGTGGTTGGGGGCACGTCGACCGCCCGGTCGACGGCGGCCGGGCCGAGTGCCCGACGGCGCAGCTCGTGCTGCACTACCTGCCGCCGCACCTGAAGGGCGTTGTACTGGAGGGCCTTCTGCACGTGCTGGGCTTGCTCCTCGGCCGTCATCGGCCCCTTTGTCTCGACGGGGCCGGGGGCGGGGAGGCGACCCTCCAGGGTCTCCATTTCCTCCTCGATCGTGGCGCGGAGGGCGCGCAGGTCCGCCACGCCCATGTCCTCGACCTGCGTGGTGGCCCGGTCGCACGCCGACCGGAGCCGCTCGCGCCACTCCTCGCGTAGCTGCTGAAGAGAGGTCGATGGATCGTTGCTCATTGAAAGCGGGAAAAGTTGGCGGATAGCGAACAGGGAGTTGGGCTCGCACGGAATGCGTGAGAGCTGGACACCCGCGCGGCAATCCCGTCCTGCCGGGGAAGCGGATCTTCGAGGCGGGCAGGGGCAGACCGAGTGGCACCCACACGCCGATCTCATCCAGTCACAGGGGGAAAGGACGGGCCGCCGGGGCTTCTCCTTCAGAACGGGTGATTCCCTGTGTTAAGCCGTTTCGCACGTGCGAGAAGCAACCTTGTTTTTGCGACGTCCATGCTCGACGATCCCGTCTACGGCATTTCGGGGGAGGGCGGTGGAAAGACGGGGCAGGCTGCGCGGCGCCGTTGTTATGAACGCAACCCGTCGGGACTGATCATGTACATTCCAGAGAAGATCATTTTCGCACGGGTCCTCTTGGCTTCTGGTGGTGTCTTACTCCCCTCGATCTGTGCGAGAGTGCTTCCCCCCGTTCATTTTTCCAACCAGAATCCTTCCTTTTTATGATTGGTAACCTGCAACGACGCAAGGCCTCCTACTACTACGATCTCATTGACGAGGACGGAAACGGCTTTATCGAGGCCCGCGATTTTGAGCTACGGGCTGAGCGCATGGCGGACGCGCGGAATGTGACGGACGAAGAAGATAGAGCCAAGTTGAAAGAGCGGGTCATGACGTGGTGGGAGCATCTCTGCGTCATCGCTGACTTCGATGACGACGACCGAGTAACACGGGAGGAGTGGGAAACCTACTGGGAATCGATCGAGGCTGGAGTGAACCAGGAGGGGGAAGGCAGCGAACGGACGCTCGAAAGCTTGGAGGAGGCAGCCAGGGGAACCTTTAGGGCCATCAGCACCTCCGAGGGGCCAGTCGATGAGGACGAGTATGCCGACTGGCTTGCAGCGTGGGGCGTCGAGGAGAACGGATCCGCCTTCCAGCGGCTCGATCGCGACGGGAGCGGCGTCCTGACCGAAGAGAATATCGTGGAGGCCGTCAAGGAGTTCTACCTCTCGAACGATCCGGAAGCTCCGGGGAACGCCCTCTACGGTGAACTGCCGGAGTAGTCTGACGGACTTTGGTGACGAGGGGAGGCGCCTCGAAGAGACTGTTTTGTTTCCTCGCGATGGGAATTTACGCGGAGCCGCGCGTGGCCCGCGAGGCGCGGGGCATTGTCGGGTCGATGAACATTCTGAATCAGTCCCCGCCGCCGTCGAAGAGGTTGCGAATCCGGTTGAGCCCCTCTTCCTTCGCCATGTCCTGAAGGCGGGACCTGATGTCCTCCTTGTCGAGGACCTCCACGGTGGGGTCGCTCATCGTGCCTCCGATTCCCACCTTCACGGGAATGGTCTTGCGTCCCTTGTCCGCCCCCAGAAGCTTGTCAAGCACGCCGCCGCCCCCCAGCCCGGCGAGGCCGCCGACCCGAGAGTTCTGGATTCGCGACAGGGGAAGGTCCATCCGTAGATCAAGGTCGACGCTGCCCCCGAGGCCGAGCGTGCCGGAGAGTCGTCCATTGATCGGGTCTCCACCAAGGCGCCAGGAGTCGATCTGCAGTGCCCCATCCGTGAGCACGAGCTCGCCCCCCAGCCGCTCGAACTGAGTGACCGACGAGAGGCCGAGTTTGTCCACGAGCCTGCGACCGAGGGCGAAGTCGTCGGACAGGCCACCGTTGGCAACGACGGACGAGCCCTCTGCCTGCAGTGCATCCGTGACCGGGAGCAGTCCCTCGGTGAGCGGCGTGTTGCCACTAATTTCCAGGTTGAGGGTGCCCGTCACCGCCCGTCCGAGGGTCGTCCAGTCGTCCAGGAAGGCGCTCGCCTTCGCGTCCGTCAGCTGCACGTGGTAGGCCAGATCCGACGAGGAGGCCCCATCGGGCGTCGTCTCCGGCGTGGCGGCCCGTGTCCGGGACGCCAGCAGGACGGACCCGTTTTCCGGCGGGCGGGACGACCTGACGGCCGAGCCGCTCTGGTCGAACGTGAGGGAGCCGGCCAGCCTGCCGTCGTAGATCGTCCCCGCGAGGTTGCGGAGCGTCAGTCGACGGTCGCGCATCTGCAGGTCGAGCGCGAGGTCGTCGATCCGCTGGGGGTCGTTGAGGAAGGTGGCGATCTCGACGCGTCCATCGACGGTGTAGCCCGGCAGCTCAACGTCGCCGTACAGCTCCTTCGCCAGCGCCTCGGGCGACTGCCCTTTCACCTCCGAGCCGGAGAGCGCAGCCGCGAAGAGGTTCGAGTATCCGACTTCGTCCGGATCGACGTCGTGCTCCTGCTCCGAATACAGCTCCACGAGGTCGAGGCGGTCGGACGCGAGCGTAAAGTCGACGGCCATCGCCGGATTGTTCTCCGCCAGCCCCTCCGAGATGGGGAAGAGGTTGCGCACCGTCGTTCGGAGCTGAATGCTCTGCTCCCCGGTGTTGATCGCAAAGCGGTCCATCCGGGCGCCCGTGCCGGTAAGCTGCACGGTGGCGTCGGGGATCTCGATGGGATGCCGGAACGACTCGTAGGGATAGCGCACCTCCGTAAGGCGGATGCGCCCGTTGGGCCGGATGGCGTCGGGGTTATCGACGGGGCCGGCGAAGCGCACGTCGTACTCGGCACTTCCGGCGAGGTCCGTCCCCTCCCCTTCCGACGCCGCCGCCAGCGACGTGAGCCGGGACAGGTCGGCCGCACCGTCCAGCCGCCCGTTTACCCGGGGACTGCCCATCAGGTCCCGGACGGTGACTTCGCCCTTCAGGGGCTTTCCGAGCAGTTGCCCATCAATCGATTGCACTGATGCCGACGTGCTCGAAAAGGCGAGCTTGGCCTCAAGACTGCGGACCATCGCCGTGCCGTCGTAGTCGACATCCAGGTCTGCCAGTTGCCCAGAGCCATCAATGGAGAGGGCGTCCAGCCCCTCAGTTCCTTCCGGAATCGGCCCCGTCACGGCCATCGCCAGCTGGAGGGTGCCCTGCGGGTTGTACGGCTCGACCTGCTCGGGCGGGGCGAAGGCCGCGAGGTCCGTTAGGTTCATGGCCCCGGTCTCCAGGTTGAGGTCGACCCGGGGCGTCTCGGCCATGACCTGCTTCACCCCCGCGCGGCCCGAGAGGGAGGCCCCGAGCAACTGCCCCTGAATGGACCGGAGCGACGCCGATTCGAGGGAGAGCGCAAGGTCGGCGCTGAGGTTGCGGAGCAGGGTGCGACCGTCGTAGTCGACCCCGATGCCTGCGAGCCGGCCCGTGCCGTCCACCGAGAGGCTGTCCAGGCTGCCGTCCTCCCCGGGCAGCGGCCCCTGCACGGTCGTCGTGAGCTGGAGGGTGCCCCTCGGGTTCAGTCCCTCGACGGCCGCGGCGGGGGCAAACGCCGCGAGCTTTGCCAGATCGGCCTCTTTCGTTTCGATCGTCAGGTTCAGTGCCGGGTGCGCGTTCAGGGACGTGATTGTGCCGGTGGAGCTCACTGTGACCGGCGCCGTCTGGAGCGTGAGTTCCGACAGCTCCACGCGGCCCGGCGACAGGGCGGCGCGCACGTCGTAGTCGATCTGCGCGTCGGTCACCGTCATCGTGTCGGGCCGCACGTCCGGCAGCAGGGCGCGCAGCGACTCGACGGTGATCGTTCCCTCGCTCGTGATGGCGTTCCCGTCGGGCAGGGCGCTGAGCCGGGCACCAAAGTTGAGGAAGAGCGCCTGCCCGGTGCTGCGATCCTGGTAGTGCACCTGTGCCCCGGTCGTGCGGAAGTTGGAGACGGGGATGGCACCTCCCCCGCCCTCCTCCTCGGCCGTCGTCGTGTCCTCGGCGGCCAGCAGGTCGTCGTAGTTCGTTGACCCGTCCTCGGCAATCTCGTACCGAATCACCGGATCGACGAGCTCGACGGCCGTCGGCTCGATGGCGCCGGTGACGAGGGGCCAGAGGGCGACGGCCACGTTCAGCTCGCCCGCCTCCACCGCCGGCTCCGGGCCGTACCCCTCGCGGTTGGCGAGGCGAAAGCCGGAGACCGACACGGCGGGCGTCCAGAGCACGCGGAGTCCGATCTCGTCGATCTCAACGGTTCGCCCAGTGGCCTCCTCCATCGGGGGGACGACGTAGCCCTTGAGCTGCTCGGACGTGAAGAGCTGGGGCAGGAGGATCGCCGCCGCGACCAGGAGCACGACGAGCCCCCCGACGATGCCCCCGCCCCACACGAGGAGGCGACGGAGAAGAGAGGGGGACGCTGCATCGCCGGACTCCGGCGTCGAATCGGACATAATCGGGGAAAGGGGCGAATAGAAAGGGGAATCACTGGCTGGGTGTCGTACGACCGTCCTTCCCGAACGGTCCGATCCCTGCGCTTCAGTAAGAACGCCGTCGCCCCTCGCCGGTCCGTCAGACAAAGATCCAACTCCGGCGGGGCTTCCCACGGCAATCGCATCAACACAGGAAGGACTTCCACTGTCGCTCCTGGAGATCTAGATCTCCAAACTTGCTTTGGAGCCTATCCGACCAACTGATTGGGCCTTTTGGTACAGTCGGATGGGCTCTGAGTCAAGCTCAGAGCGACGAAGGGGGGTGTTTCTATGAGCAGAGAGCGCCTTGAGCGGTATTTTCGGGGAAAGAGCATTTGATGCGATTGCCGTACGGGGCTTCCCCGTTATCCTCGGTCCACTCATTTCCCGTTGCGCCCACGAGAATCAGAACGTCATGGTCGTGTCGTGCTCGGCGGCCTGGCGGGCGAGGTCGCCGGCGCCCCCGCACGTGGCCCAGGACGCGAGATCTGCCTCCGTGATGCCGCGCGCCTCGGCGCAGGGCTTGCACACGACGAATTCGTCGAGGGCGTCGTTCGCCCGGGGGTCCTCCAGCACCGCCTGGACGGGGGGCGGGCCGGGGGCCTTGAGCTCGGACAGGTCGGCGTGGCTGGGGGCGCCGAGGTAGGTGGCTCCTGCATCGCAAACATCGCGACGGTCTCGCCGCGGCTCATCGCACCTTTGCCGGCGATGAAGGGGAGGACGGCCTTCGTGCTGTTGTCGGGACCGATGGTGGTGAGAACGTGCATGGGAGAGTGGGCTTTAGAAAAGAGTCGTGACTGAACACTTTAAGCTCTGCAAAACACTACCGAGTTACAACCGGATCCGGCAATTGCATTTGGAACGTGTGTCGGGGTGTAGGGGATCTGTTGCCCTTCCTTCCTGGATGGTGCCAGAAAAGTACAGATGAGGAGAGTCGCCAGTACGAGGAGAGGGTCTGTCCCGTCAAGGAAACGGCAGACCGCTGGACCAGGATGCAGCTGGCCTGTTGATTTGGAAGAGCAAAGCTCGGCGACATTAGTTGAATGTCCTCTCGTCCCCTGTTAAACTCAGGTCTGTATTAGACACGAACCGATTTTTGTTCAAATGAGGAGCTCTTTACTGGATACGGCCCGTCTGCTCTCGCTTCTTTGTTTGCTCATGTTCTCCGGGAGTACCTTACTGTGGGCTCAGGAAGAGAGCATCGTCTCCGAAACCAGCTACGACGCGCTGGAGCTTCGCAACATCGGCCCGGCCATCAACGGCGGCCGCATCGCCGACATTGCCTTTCACCCCGAAGACGAGAGCACCTGGTACGTAGGGGCCGGCTCCGGCGGCGTCTGGAAAACGACCAATGCGGGGACGACGTGGGACCCGATTTTTGACGACCAGTCCTCATACTCGATCGGATCTGTGGTCGTCGACCCCAACAATCCGAACACCGTTTGGGTGGGCACGGGGGAAAACGTCGGCGGCCGTCACGTGGGATACGGCGACGGGGTCTACAAAAGTACCGACGGGGGCACGACGTGGAAAAACATGGGCCTCGAAGATTCCGAGCACATCTCCACGATGATCGTCCATCCCGAGAACTCGGATGTGATCTGGGTGTCGGCGCAGGGTCCCCTTTGGGATAGTGGAGGGGACCGCGGTCTTTACAAGTCGACCGACGGCGGAGACACCTGGACCAAGGTCCTCGGCGGCAATGAGTGGACCGGCGTGACCGACGTCGTGATGGATCCCCGGGATCCGGATGTGTTGTACGCCGCCACTTGGCAGCGCCACCGCACCCCGGCTGCGTACATGGGGGGCGGTCCGGGCTCTGGCCTGCACAAGAGCACGGACGGGGGCGAGACGTGGACGGAGCTGGAGCACGGCCTCCCCGACGCCAACCTCGGGAAGATCGGGCTGGCCATCTCGCCCCAGCAGCCCGACACGGTTTACGCCGCCATTACGCTGGATCGGCGCACGGGCGGCGTGTTTATGTCCGGCGACCGCGGGGAAACGTGGGAGAAGCGGTCGGACGCCGTGGCGGGCGGCACCGGGCCGCACTACTATCAGGAGCTGTACGCCTCCCCCCATCACGCCGGCCGGCTCTACCTCGTGAACGTCGTCACGCTGGTGTCCGACGACCACGGAGCGAACTTTGAGCCCATGAACGTGGACAACAAGCACGTGGACGACCACGCCATCGCCTTCCGGAAGGACGACCCCGACTACGTGCTGTTCGGGAGCGATGGGGGGCTCTACGAAACGTTCGATGGAACCGAAAGCTGGCGGTTCATCAACAACCTGCCGGTGATGCAGTACTACAAGATCTCGGTCGACGACGCCGAGCCGTTCTACA
>CAZSBW010000006.1:0-5628 GCA_964604815.1 uncultured Salinivenus sp.
GCTCCATCCAGATCGGATGGTTGTGCGTCATGGCCTCGCCCCAGTGCGCCATCGCAAAGTCCGGATCCCTCTCCTGAGCCCGCTGGAAGGCGTCGCGGGCGTCGTCGTACTCGAAGCTGTGCAGCATGAGAAGGCCCCGGAGAAACGGGTCCTGGGCCTGCTCGGCGCCGGAATTGGCGAATTCAGTGTCGCCGTAGTCGGTCTCCTGGGCGAGGGCCGGGGCGGCGAACAGGAAAAGGAGAAGGACACCGGTTAGACAGCGATCAGTTCGCATAGCGGATGGTGAAGACAACAAAGATCACGCGCTTACCTCAACACCGAATCTGGAGAAAGGTTCGACTCAGCAGAATACACTCGGTACGTATAGGCGAGAAACAAACGCTCTCAAATCAATTCCCCCGGAAACATCCAATCTGCTATCGACGGAATGGCGTGAACCATCAAACATAAACTAAGTTTGTAGGGCATGTTGCGCCTCCCTTGGAAGAGACGGCAATCATTTTCACAGCAATCCCCTTCCCCGAATGCGAACGATTTTGTTCTCGATTCTCGTTGGACTCGTGGTCCTGCCGGCAAGAGGTCAAGACGCCGTCGAGCGATGGCGCTCTTTTCTTGAGGGAACGTGGGCCGCCGAAGAAACCGAGTCCGAACTCGTTCTGGAGTTCGAGTCCGGGGTCAGCGTGGACACGCTCCGCCTGAGTCTCTCCGGTCCCCACGCCCCCTTTCCCTTCAAACGGGAAACGATTGAATGCCTGCTCCAAATTAAAACGGCCGGGGGACTTACGGTAACTGATTGTCCTCGAACCACCCTGGCCAGAGCGCTTCCTCCCCGCGACACGACTTTGCATCTTCCATCTAAGTCGGAGGAACGGCTCGGATTGCGGCTACGGGCAGAAGAATTTGCAGGGGAGGCGAAGCGCGTTGGCGACTCGTTGGTGGTCGGCCCGGAGGCGCAGTATCGACTCGGGAAACAAAAGTAGCTTTGCGGCAGCTCCTCCTCCCCCACCTTCTCCCGAAATCCGCCCCCCCAATGGCCCACGTCCGGATCCTCCATTTGCCCCCCTGTTTTCACCTCAGTACGCACAGAACGCCGAGGAAGAGGGTCTCGATGCCGCTCTCCCGCGTTGCTGAAAGAATCACGGTTGATGCAGCACTACACCGCTGAAGTCCCAATTTCCTTGAGAAGACTTCGGGGCACGCCGCGGTTGATAAGCATCACCTCCCCCGATTGCTCGTCGAGCCGATTCCAATTCATCTCGATGATTAGGGGATCGTAAAGGGCATCGAATGCAAACTGCCATTCGAGATTCTGAGCGTCCATGTGGTACATCATCAGCTTCCGAACGGGCTCGTCCTCGGTGAAGTACAGATTCACCCAGACCTCAGTCAGCGTCTTCTCCGACGCATCTTCGAACCAGTTGAGTTCGAGATGGCTTTGCGAGCTGAGTGCTCGGGTCCGATCGAAATCTTTGTCGGAGCCTTGAAGGCGCCATCCGGCGGACGTGATCGTAATCAGCATGGAGGAGAGGGACGGTAACAAAGAGGACGGTCTCCAACTGTCAAAAAGATAGGAACTGAACACTTCTCTTCAAAGGGTAAAATTTCCGGCCAAGTTACCGATCTATAAAGCCCCTTGTAAATGCCACAATCATTCCCGAAGCATACAATGCCAACCACCGAAGACCGCCTGCGGGCGTCCTACGGATCGGTTTGGACTGCTGTGCTCGACCGACTAGGATTCCAACTCGGACGCCCCAGCACGCAAGGGGTGGAAGGGGACTGTCCTCGAAGGGGGCGAGTTCTTTGCTTCAGGGTGATCGAAAATGCACGATCCTCGGTAACGGAAGGCTCGCATTCCGCTGCCCACCTGTGGGGCGTTCGAGCGCGACTGTTCGCCCCGTGAGTGGGGCTGAAAGTCTGACCGCTCCTCTTTATTCTCATAGGCGAGCACCTGCCTCCGACGTTGCCTGCCCGTCCCATGACCCCCTCCGAGCGTTGGCCTGCCCTTCTGCTTCAGCTCGAACCGGACACGTGGAAGCGCGCTACGGACCTCGCCCAGGCCCTGGGCGTGAGCGAGCGGACGGTCTACCGCGACGTGCAGGCCCTCATGGAAGCCGGTGTGCCGCTGCAGGGCGTGCCGGGCAAGGGCTATCGCGTACCGTCGGATTATTTGCTGGAGCCCGTGACGCTCACAACCGACGAGGCCATCATGCTCGTCCTGGGCAGCGCCTATGCCGCCCAGAATTTCGATGGCCGGTATCGAGCGGCGGCGCGCTCGGCCCAGCGAAAGCTTGAGACTGTTCTTTCCCCGGAGGCCCGCGAGCGAGCAGTTGCCCTTCAGGGGAGCGTGCACCTCGTCCCCCCCAGTGCATTCGGAACGCCCACCGAGGACGGCCTCCTCCAGCGCGTGCGACAGGCCCTCGTCGAGGAGCGTTCCCTCGAAGCGACGCTGCGCACTTCGCACGGAGACACGACGACCCATCCCCTCCATCCGTACGGCCTCGTGCAAAAAGGAGGAACGTGGCACGTCGTCGGCCATCGACCGGACCAGGACCGCGTGGTTCACGTTCGCCTCCAGAAGATTGCGGAGCTGAACTTGACGGACGACACGTTCGAACGCCCGGACAGCTACCGCACCCCGCCCGACGGGCCTGAAACCACGCCGAGTCAGATGGTTCGGGTCCTGTTTGCCGCCGAGGTGGCCCCCTCTGTACAGGTGGCCCCTTCTCTGCGCGTCGCCGATCGGAAGTACACGAGCGACGGGCGCCTGCTGCTCTCCCTCAAGGTCGACCATGAACTCGAAGTGCTCCCGTGGCTGTTGAGCTGGGGGCACCACGTCCGCGTCCTTGAGCCGCGGGCCCTGCGCAAACGCCTCGCGGCCGAGGCTCGCGCCGTCGCCGATCAGTATCGCGACGCCCCTACCCTCCTGGACTGAGTCGGAGCGATCGTGCACGTGCGGAGGTTCCCGTCCCGGAACGGACGCTCTCCCCTGCTTGCATCAGATGCGATGGGCGGACCGTTGCCTTTCCCGACTCGTGGAACACTGGCTACAGCGGCTCGGTCCTCCCCGAATCGTTGAGGCAGCCTTTGTCTCTTGCGCCCCTCGATCGGGCAATCGTTGAGGATTCGAGCGCCGGCCTATTTTCAGGTTTGCTCTCTGTGAGGCGTCTTCTTCCGGGCTCGCCCACTCGATTCCCGCGTACGCACTCCCCATCGCCTTTCACCATCCCATGAGCGCTCCGTCGTCAACGAAGACAAAAACGCTCCGCACTGCCGCGGGCCGCATGGCCTACACCGACGTGGGCGGGGGACTGCCGGTGGTGCTACTGCACGGAAATCCCACAAATGCGCGTCTCTATCGTCACCTCACCCGTGCCCTGGCGCCCGAATACCGATGTATTGCCCCCGACTACCTCGGCTTCGGCCGCTCCGAGGCCCCCTCCAACTTCTCGTACCGTCCTTCCGCCCACGCCACATTCGTCGAAACCCTGCTCCGCCGCCTCGACCTGCAGAACCTTACGCTTGTGCTCCACGATTGGGGTGGACCCATCGGCCTTTCCTACGCCCTGCGGCATCCCACGACTGTGCGACGCCTCGTGCTCATCAACACGTGGGCGTGGCCGCTGGACCATCGCCCCCTCATCCGACTGTTTAGCAAGGTCGCCGGCTCCCCCCCTGGACGCCTCCTGATCGAACACTTCAACGCCTTCTCACAGGTCGTCATGCCCCTCACACTGGGGCGAGACCTATACGAGACGCCCCCCGCCGAATGGCGCTCCTGGATCACGGCATATGCCGATTCCCTCGATACGCCGACACGCCGCCGGGCCTGCTGGACGTTCGCACGGAGCCTCTGTCGAGAATCGGCGTGGCTCCGGGCACTTTGGACCCACCGGTCTCGCCTCCGTGATCGGCCCGCACTCCTCTGCTGGGGCATGGCCGACCCTGCCTTCGGAACCGAATCGACCCTCCAACGCTGGCAAACCCTCTTCTCAAAGACCCAAACTCACCGCTGGCCGAGCGTCGGGCACTACGTTCCGGAGGAGACTGAATTCGCCCTCGCCCCCCTCGTGCGCTCCTTCCTTCATTCGACGGATCCGGAAGAATAGAACTCGTACCAACCGCTCGGGATCAGTGTGCGCCTCGCAGCTGCCTTGTCTCTGTCTGCTCTGCTCCATTCCATTGGGAAAGATTCCGGATCAGGCACACTGATGCGCCAGTCCGGGAGAGACCGGAAGTAAAAAGTGGCGGCTTCGCCGCTCGCAGGCGCCCGAGAGATGCACGACGATCCTCGATAATCGACACTGTGCAGTTGCACTCGAAAAATCCGCTTCGGCCGTCTCATCAAACTTGAGAGCCATCGACTTCCGTCGTTTCAAGACTGTGGGCGGGGGTTTCGCCTTTACTGATCCGTGCACGGGTAGTTAAACAATATTCTCCGTGTGAGGAAGGAGATCTCGGATCTCCAAGACCGTGTTATGTTATCAGCGGAGATCGTCTTTAAGAACCCATTCACGTATCAGTAGGTGCATGAGCTTGTTAGGACCGGTGGTTTCTGCCTCCCCATCAGAGTTTGCTCCCGGACCGAGCGGCGCCCCACACAATCGTTGAACGCGCCGGTCCGTTTGCACGAAGCAGGGAAACGCCCGCCAAGCCCTCGGGTCGAACGATTCTGAATTGAGCGGATACGTACACCAGAGCGCTTTTCCAACGCAGCGACTTCTCCAATTCCGAAACGTCTAGAGCTAACACCTGTCAAAGCAAGATAGGGAATACTTCCTATGTTCAGTCGAGGAAAATTGGTCGGAACCGAATCTCGCCTCGGTCACGAGACCAGTCTCTGACGATACCCGTACGATCAGACGACGAAGAACGCCCCGTCACGTTGACGCTAGTGTGGGGATCCGGATTTCTCATCAAGTCGCAACGGGAAAGCCGCTGGCCTTCGCGCCTCGCGGGTCCGCTCGATCCGTCGCTTGGAAGAATTGTTCGCCCTCCTTTATGAACCGCCTTCCTCTACGCTGCCGATCGTTTTTGCTCCACTGCACCGGATTTGCGTTGCTGCTTTTCCTGGCCGCGGGACTGACCATGCCGGTACAGGCCCAGCAGCAGTATTCCTTCCAGCAGACGATCCCCTCCAACGGGGATACGCGTTACGATTCGCCCACCGACGTGGCCACCTCGCTGGCGGATAGCACCGTGTACGTCGCTGATGAAGGGGCCGGAGCCGTCTTCCGGTACGATCTCGACGGGACTCGACAGTCTCCCCTCCGCTCCGTGTCTGTTGGGGGAACCTCCCACCAACTGGAGGCGCCGTATGGACTGGCGATCGGCCCGGACGGTACGCTCTTCATTGCCGATCAGGATGCCCAGCGCATCTTTGCTGTGTCGGAAGAAGACGCGCGCTCCTACGCCATGGGCATCGGATCGGGGTGGGGCAGCAATCTTGGTGAGATCGACAAGATTCTCGACGTTGCAACCGACACCGACGGGTACGCCTTCGGGCTCGACGTTGGCCAATCCTACATTCCGTACTTCGACGACCAGGGCCGCTTCCTGTCCTGGATCCGGGGCGGTTCTCAGAATTTTGACGGCATGAAGGCCATCGGGATGAACGGGGGAAATGAA